>CAZOTC010000211.1:0-5004 GCA_964582605.1 uncultured Geobacter sp.
ACCAGCGGGATTGAGCTGGTCTCCCTGCCGATCGGCAGCCGCCTGCAGATCGGTGAAACGCTGCTGGAGGTAACCCAGATCGGCAAGGAATGTCACACCCGCTGTGCCATCTATCACCAGGCCGGTGACTGTGTCATGCCCAAGGAAGGGATCTTTGCCAAGGTGATCAGACCGGGCAGCATCAAGCCGGGGGATCGGATAGAGCGCGTCGCTGCACCGATTGTCATTGAATGGCGGCATTACGACAAGGAAGGGTTGACCTGCAGCCGCTGCTGCGGTACCGGTGCCAACCTGCAACAGGTGATTGATGAGTATGTCGGCCGAGGAGTGCTGATTGAGCTGCACGAGACGTTGTTGCCCTTTGAGCGGATCAGCGAATCGAACCTGGTGCTGATCAACGGCGTAGCTCTGGAGGATCTGCTGGCAGACAGTTCGGTTGGTGAGTCGGAGTGTGTCTCCTGCGGCTGCCTGGCCGGCCAGGATACCAGTTGTCGGACCGTGCAGCATGAAGGGGTTGTTTATGAGGAACTGACACCGGAGCTGCTCAGACGGGGAATTGAGGCGGCACTGGCACAATAACAGAACGGGCCTGGCATTGATGCCAGGCCTGTTCTTGCTGCAATTGTTATAAGGTCACCGCTTGATCTGTGCCAACCAGTGACCAGTTACTTTTTCGGTTCTTCCTTTTTCGGTTCTTCTTTCTTTACCGGCTTGGGGGCATCCCAGAGCCAGACCTGTCCTGCCATCGGCAGGGCGACCATATTTGCCCACTCTACCCAACCGCCTTCGTATACTTTAACGTTCTTGAAGCCAAGCATATACTTGAGGATAACGTAGGTGTGCCGAACGGTCACCGCTGTGGCAGTAAGTGTAGATCGTGCGGTCGCTGTTGACATCTTTCGCCTCATACAGCTTCTTGATGTCTTCAAGTGACTTGAACAGCTGGCTGTCTTTTTCATTGGCATCGGAGCTGGTAACCAGCACCGCCTTGGGCATATAGCCACCACGGATAGCACGGATATTCTGGGCCTTGAACTCGTTTTCAGGCCGTGAATCCAGCAGTAGTACCTCAGGCTTTGCCCCTTGGGCCACATCACGGTAGATATCACTCCAGGTGACGGTCAGGTTCGATTTAACCTTGCTGATTTTATACTTGCTGGGCTTGATTTTGGTGACATCATCGGTCACTTTGTTGCCCTGCTTCTTCCAGTTGACAATCCCGCCGTTCAGCAGCTTCAGCTTGGCCGGATCATGGCCGAACATCTCCAGCAGAAACAGCAGACGGGTGGCAAACAGGCTTGATTTGTCATCGTAGGCAACGATCACGGAACTGTTTTCAATCCCTGATTCAGAGAGGAACTTCTCAAACTGGGCCTTGGTCGGATAGGCGGTGGCAGGGTAGCGGTCGGTGTTGGACAGGTCAAGATAGCGCTTGACCTGGATAGCGCCGGGGATATGCTCCTTGTCAAAGGCGTTCGGCTTGTCAGCCACATCCATGATTTTTACATTCTTGTTGTTCATGTTCTTTTTCAGCCAGTCGGCATCAACCAGGCTGATCGCCAGTGCTGCGCTGTGCATGCTGAACAGGGTTACCAGGGCCAGGGCAAAAATCTTCAGTTTCATCATGTTACCTCCTTCAGGATAGTGCCCGATGGGCAGTGAAAATGGGTTGATCAGACCAGCTTGCTGATCTGCCCGGCATAGACGAAGGTCAGGCGGATCACGAGCCCCCCGGCCAGAACCAGCAAGGCGCTCAGATTCATTTTAAGAATATCGCTGCTGCTCAGGCCTTCGTGGCATTCCTTGATCTCTGCCAGTTTCAGCACCAGCGCCAACGGGAAGACCACGCCAATGAACAGGAGCGAAGCGGTGTACCAGAGATACTCGCTTGACAGGCTGAAAAACGGCATGATCGAAAGCCGCTGGGATTCAGAAGAAACATACTGTCCGTAGAAAAACAGCGGGATGATGATCATCTCGGCAATGATCAGGCCGATATCTATTTTGGTGAAGAACAGTTTGACGCACTGGTTTCTGGCCAGCATGATCATCAGGGCCGCTCCTGCCGACAGGGCCGAGCAGAGGAACAGCATCGGCAGGATAGCGGTGTTCCAGAGCGGACGGGCCACAAAGGCGCTCAAGAGCACACCGGTGTAGATGCCGATAAAGACCCCCATGGCGGCATTGGCCAGGGCAATCTGCTGCATACGCGGTTTTACCCAGCTGGCCAGATCATCCATGAACGGCAGGCGGTACAGCCATTCCCTGCGTTGCTCCGGCAGGGTGCCGTAGGCAAACAGCAGGCTGAGCGGGGTGAATACCAGTAATCCCCAGGAACCCCAGGACATGGGTGAAAGGGGCTGCACCGTCAGGTAGAACCAGAACACATTCAGTTTACGTTCCAGATCCAGAAAAATTGAAAACATACCCAGGCCCAGGATGACCGGCACCAGCCAGGGGGCGATCATGAAAACGGTTTCCCCGGCCGGGATCTGATCCTCTTTTTTACGCAGATGCATCAACGAGCTCATTACCGCCAGACCGGCAGAAAGTCCGCCCAGAAACAGGTAGAGTGAGACCCGCCAGTCCCAGATATGCAGGACCGGATTGGTCATGGCATTGGCGCCGGTAACAGTCAGTTCCATGGATGTTCCCTCCTATTCCGTACCAAACCGGCGGATATAATAGACTCGCGGCTCGGTACCGGCGCTCTTCAGCGGCAGTTCGGCGTGGTTCCCCTTCAGGGCCAGCCGCACCGGGCTTTTGGGGTCATTCAGATCGCCAAAGATACGGGACTTGCCGATACAGGTGGCTACGCAGGCCGGTTCCTTGCCCTCCTTGATCCGGTGGTCGCAGAAGGTGTATTTATCGGCAAACCCTTTGTTGTGGTCAATGTAGCGGGCATCATAGGGGCAGGCAGCCACGCATGCCTTGCAACCGGTGCAGCGCTTCTTGTCCAGTAGCACCAGCCCGCTGATACGTTGTTTGTATGAGGCTCGGGTCGGGCAGTTGTAGACACAGGGCGGATTGTCACAGTGATTGCACAGCTCGGAGCGCAGCTCAGTGCGCAGATTGGGAAACTGCCCTTCGGTCTTCTCCAGTACCCTGGTGCGAAACTGCTCCTGCGGTACATTGTTTTCCGCCTTGCAGGCGACTATGCAGGCCATGCAGCCGATGCAGCGCCGTTGATCGATTACCATTGCATACTTCGGCATATCAGGCCCCCTTTACCAGTTTTACAAAGGTACAACGCATCCCGGTGCCGCCACAGATCGGGTCAACCGGATAACTGCTGATCAGCTGCTGGTCGTCTGCTCCTCTGCGGAATGCCTTTGACAACCCTTTGGACAGCTGCCCGAAACCATGCACCATATAGACGCAGTCTTCGCGGATCCGTTCCGTCACCTTCAGGCGCACCCGGTTTGAAGTGATCCCCTCCTGATTCTGCAGTGCCACATACTGGCCGTCTGTCAGCCCCAGTTTCCTGGCCTGTACGCTGCTCAGCCAGAGTTCATTTTCCTTGTACAGCTCGTTCAGGGCGGGATTGTTGACTGTACGACTGAAGGTGTGTACTGCACTGCGACCATACAACAGACGATAGAACCCTTGCGGCGGCTCTTCATTCTTCTCGTAGGCGGGTACCGGTTCAAACCCCAGTTCTTCAAGTTCCTTGCTGTACAGTTCGATTTTACCTGACTTGGTCTTGAAGACCGGCTGATTGTCGGCGGTGATGAACGGCTTTGCCGTGTCCGGGAAGGAAATGACCCCCTTCTGTTTCAGCTCGTCATAGTCGATGTTGTAGGTCAGGCAGAGTTCGTTCAGACGATCTTCGTAATTTTCCCAGGGGAAGTAGTCTTCCAACCCCAGTTTCTTGGACAGTTCCTTGGCGATCCACCAGGCCGGTTTTGAGTCATACATCGGCGCTACTGCAGGCTGGCGGATACTTGCGGACAGAGCGCGTCCCTTGCCGATGATCAGGCCGTCATGCCGCTCCAGGTAGGTGCATTCAGGCAGCACCACATCGGCGTAGAGCGAGGTGTCAGAGGGGATAACATCAACCACCACCAGCAGATCCAGCTTGTTGATCGCCTCAATGGTTTCTTTCTGGCCCGGCATGGCAGCCAGCAGGTTGGTGCCGGTCACCAGCCATCCCTTGATCGGGTACGGTTCGCCGATACTGGTTGCCTCACGGATGGCGTTGGTGACCCCTTCGGCGCCCCCTAACGGGAAGCCCCCTTTTTTCAGGGTGGGACGGTTTGAGGCGGGAAAGCTGGGTGGTGGTACTGCCGGAAACGATCCTCTGGTGGCCAGGTAGGCTCCCCCTTCTCGTCCCCAGGTGCCGAGGATGGCGCCCAGAATGGCAATTGCCCGTGAACGTTGTACATCCTTGCCGTCCCAGGTAACGTGGCGGCCGGGATGGATACAGACAGCCGGGCGGTGCAGGCCCATCTCGCGGGCAGTGGCCATGATCTGTGCTGCCGGGATATCGGTCTCTTTTTCCGCCCACTCCGGTGTGTACTGCTGTACCGCTGCTGCAAGCTTGTCAAAGCCGTGTGTATATTTGGCCACGTAGTCCCGGTCGTACCAGCCTTCACGGATGATGATATTGATCCAGGCCAGGATCAGGGCCATGTCACTGGCCGGTTTGATCGGCAGCCAGTGGTGTGCTTTGCCCGCAGCTACCGAAAAGCGGGGATCAACCACGATGATCTTTGCACCGTTGCCGATCGCATCAGTAAAATCCTGCACCTGGGAGTTGTGCATGTTCTCACCCAGGTGTGAGCCGATCAGCACCACCACCTTGCTGTTGGCCATGTCCAATCGTTCCGGTGAGCCGATGTCGTCACCGTAGGTCAGCTCATACCCCACTACCCGTGGCCCACGGCACTGGGCAAAGGAGGGCATGGCAAAGTTGTTGCTGCCAAACCCTTGCAGCAGTGGCATGAAATGTTCGGTGGGGGAACCGTGGGTAAACAGGGCCAGTGATTCCGGACCATGCTCATC
>CAZOTC010000212.1:0-5002 GCA_964582605.1 uncultured Geobacter sp.
GCTCTTCCTTCAGTTCCCTTACAAGACATGCCTCGGCAGTCTCTCCGGCCTCCAGCTTTCCACCGGGAAATTCCCATTTGAGAGGCAAGGACATGGTTGCTGAACGCTGTGTGGCCAAGATCATCCCGTTGTTTTCAATGATCGCGCAGGCTACCTGAATATGGCGAGTTGTGTCTGACATAGGACTTATCTGTAGCATACTGTCGAAACAGGAACAATCAGTGAATGACAAAGCCCGGCAGTCATGCGTTGCCGGGCTGAAGAATCAGAGAAAAACAGCGTGGTGCCCTTACTTCAGGCGATCTGCATAGAGGGGGAATCGTTTCATCATTTCGTTGACACGTTTCTGGATAGCTGCCAGCGCTTCTTCATTACCGATGTTGGCAACGGCATCCGCGATAAACCCGGCGACCTGCTCCATTTCGGTCTCTTTCAGACCATGAGAGGTACAGGCCGGAGTACCGATCCGGATGCCGGAGGTGACAAACGGGGAGCGGGTCTCAAACGGCACGGTGTTCTTGTTGACTGTAATTCCGGCTTTATCCAACGCCTCTTCAGCTGCCTTGCCGGTGATCTCAGTGCCGGAGAAGTTGATCAGCATCAGGTGGTTGTCAGTCCCTCCCGAGGTAAGCTTGAATCCTTTTGCCATCAGGCATTCTGCCAATTTGGCGGCATTTTTGACGATCTGCTGCTGGTAGGTCTTGAACTCAGGCTGCAGGGCCTCTTTAAAGGCAACAGCCTTTGCAGCAATCACATGCATCAACGGTCCACCTTGAATACCGGGGAAAATCTGGGAGTTCAGGGTTTTCGCAAACTCTTCACGGCAGAGGATCATACCTCCACGTGGGCCACGCAGAGTCTTGTGGGTGGTGGTGGTGACAAACTCGGCATAAGGCACCGGGCTTGGATGAACTCCGGCAGCAACCAAGCCGGCAATGTGGGCCATATCCACCATTACCACAGCCCCAACCTTGTCAGCAATGGCCCGGAAGGCAGGAAAGTCGATGGTGCGCGGGTAGGCACTGGCACCTACCACAATCATCTTGGGCTTATGCTCCACCGCCAGACGCTCAACCTCTTCATAGTCAATGGTTTCGGTTGCCTGGGAAACACCATAGGGAACCACCTTGTAGAAACGACCGGAAAAGTTGACTGGGCTGCCGTGGGTCAGGTGCCCGCCATGTGACAGGTTCATGCCAAGAATAGTATCACCGGGCTGGCAGACTGCGTTATAGACCGCCATATTAGCCTGTGAGCCGGAATGGGCCTGCACGTTGGCATGGTCAGCGCCAAACAGCTCCTTGGCACGGTCTATGGCCAGCTGCTCCACCACATCCACATGGTGGCACCCACCATAATAACGCTTGCCGGGATATCCTTCGGCATACTTATTGGTCATGACAGAACCCTGGGCCTCTAACACAGCCTCAGACACAAAGTTCTCAGAGGCGATCAGTTCCAGGTTGTATTCCTGGCGTTCGGTCTCATGACGGATCGCTTCAGCTACTGCCGGATCAAACTGGGAGAGAATTGACATCGTTCAAGCTCCTTGCGTAGTGTATACGGATTACACAAAAACGAAACGGGACTCTTTCAAGTCCCGCTTACCAATATACGTAATAACCTGCTTTACAGACAGCTTTTTTTCTCAATAGCACTGATCTTGTCAAGACGTCGCTGATGGCGATCGCCTTCGAAACCGGCATCCAGCCAGGCAGCTACACAGGCTTCTGCTGTCTCTACCGACAGAATGCGGCCGCCCAAGGCAAGAATGTTGGCATTATTATGCTGTTTGGCCAACTCAGCCATTTGAGGTGTCGTAACCAGGGCCGCACGGATACCGGGAACCTTGTTGGCAGCAATAGAAATGCCGATCCCGGTGCCGCAGATCACGATGCCTGCGTCAACCTCACCATGAACTACCAGCAATGCAACCGCTTCGGCAAAATCAGGGTAGTCGACCGATTCGGATGAATGAGTACCGGCATCAGCCACCTCAATATCCCGACCCTGCAGAAATGGAATCAACGCCTGTTTCAGCTCATAGCCGCCGTGGTCTGAACCGATCGCAATCTTCATCAGCTCACCCTCTTGAACAGCAGGGTTGCGTTGGTACCACCAAAGCCAAGAGAGTTACTCATGACAAAATCAACCTTTGCCTCACGAGCCTTATTGGGCACATAGTCAAGATCACAGGCCGGATCAGGGTCTTCATAGTTTATGGTTGGGGGGACAATGTTCTTGTCCAGCACCATACAGCTGATAACCGCTTCAAGGCCGCCGGCAGCACCCAGCAGATGCCCGGTCATGGACTTGGTGGAAGAGACCATCAGCTTGTAGGCATGGTCGCCAAAGACCGATTTGATGGCCAGAGTTTCGTTCAGGTCGTTGAAGGGGGTTGAGGTACCATGGGCATTGATGTAACCAACCTGTTCCGGATTGATCTTTGCTCCATTCAGGGCCATTTTCATGCAGCGCGCAGCCCCTTCGCCCCCTTCTGCAGGAGCGGTCATATGGTAGGCGTCACCGGTCAGGCCGTAACCCACTACCTCTGCATAAATCTTAGCACCACGCTTCTTTGCCGCTTCGTATTCTTCAAGTATGACGATACCGGCCCCTTCACCCATAATAAAGCCGTCGCGTCCCTTGTCAAAAGGGCGGGAGGCCCGCTGGGGCTCGTCATTACGATCCGAGAGGGCCTTCATAACCGAAAAACCGCCGATTCCCAGCGGAGTTACGGTTGCCTCGGTGCCGCCGGCGATCATGGCGTCGGCGTCACCGCGGGCAATCATGTGATAGGCATCACCGATGGAATGGGTACCGGTTGCACATGCCGAGACAGAAGAAAGGTTGGGGCCTTTGGCTCCATACTTGATCGAGATATGGCCGGGAGCCAGGTTGATGATCAGCATCGGGATAAAGAAAGGCGAAATCTTTTTATAGCCACCTTCCAACAGGGCTGTATGGTATTTTTCAATGGTAGGCAATCCGCCAAGGCCCGCACCAACCAGCACCCCTACCCGCTCTGCATTTTCGTCCGTTACCTGCAGGCCTGAATCTTCCATGGCGAACTGGGCTGCAGCCATGGCATACTGGATAAAGAGATCCATCTTCTTGATCTCTTTTTTGTCAATAAACTGCTCTGCCTCAAAATCACTGACCTCACCTGCAATCCTGACCGGCATGGAGCTGGCGTCAAAACGGGTGATAAGGCCAATTCCTGAGCGTCCGTTGATTAAAGCATCCCAGTTTTTCTGATTGCCGGTTCCTAATGGAGAAACAGCACCCACACCGGTAACGACGACTCTTCTCATCTAGTTAGCTCCCCTAATCGAAGGTCTGATAAAAAGGAAAAGAGGGGACCAGTCCCCCCTTTTCAATCCTGCCTTGCTGAAACAGATCCTAGGTATGCTCAGTGATGTAATCAATGGCGTCTTGAACAGTCTGGATCTTCTCGGCATCTTCATCAGGAATCTCGATGTCGAACTCTTCTTCAAGTGCCATGACCAGTTCTACCGTATCCAGAGAATCTGCTCCAAGATCATCCATGAAAGATGCTTCGGAAACAGCTTGAGCCTCATCAACTCCCAGCTGCTCAGCAATAATCTCTTTTACTCTCTTCGCAACATCAGACATCTTTCACCTCCGTGTGATTTAAACCGTTTCTGGTTTTGTTTTATAAAGCGTTCCTGCTTCTTAGCAAACCGGAACAACAAATGTCAAAGCAATTTTTAAACCGTTGCTGATAAGCTCTAACCTATTGAAACTAAACTACATATACATACCGCCATTTACTGACAGCACATGTCCGGTAATATAGGCAGATGCCTCCGAGGCCAGAAAAACAACCGCATGTGCAATATCCTCGGCAGAGCCAAGCCTCTCCAACGGAATCTGTGCTGCCAGTTCTTCACGTACTTTCTCCGGTAGGGCGTCAGTCATGGCTGTGGCGATAAAACCAGGGGCAACGGCATTAACCGTTACATTGCGCTTGGCCATTTCACGCGCATTCGACTTGGTCAGACCTATCAGACCCGCCTTGCTGGCACAGTAGTTTGCCTGACCGGCATTGCCCATCTGGCCAACAACCGAGGCGATGTTGATGATTCGACCGTAGCGTTGCTTGCTCATTACCTTGAAAGCAGTACGGGTACAGACGAAAGCACCTTTCAGATTGACGCTCAACACCGCATCCCAGTCTTCGTCCTTCATCCGCATGATCAGGCCGTCACGGGTGATCCCGGCATTATTGACCAGAATATCCACCCGGCCAAAGGCCTCAACTGCGGCATCAATCATACGCTCCACGTCAGCAGCTACGGTCACGTTGCCAACCACAGCCAGAGCCTTGGTGCCGGACGCCTGCAGTTCGGCAACAACAGCATCAGTGGCAGCCTGATCCATATCCATTGCCACAATGGTGGCCCCTTGTGCTGCCAGAGCCAGGGCAATACTTTTACCAATCCCTCGTGATGCACCGGTAATTACCGCAACTTTTCCTTTTGGCATGGGTAAGAACTCCTCTCAGGTTATTGTCAAGCCTGCTTTTCTGCAAAGGTTGCCTTCAGCTCTGCCTCGGTTACAACCTTGCCGTCAACAAATGCCTTTGCGCTGAAAACCCATATACCGCGTTTGCACCCGGTAGCCTCGATTTCAAAGCGTAACTGATCACCCGGCATGACCGGTTTGCGGAACTTGGCGTTATCGATTCCTACAAAATAGGTGACTTTTTCACGTACGCTTTCATCGGACTGGTAGGCCAGGATACCGGCTACCTGGGCCATGGCCTCGATAATAAGTACACCGGGCATGACCGGGTGACCGGGGAAGTGTCCGGGAAAGAACGGCTCATTAATGGTGACATTTTTCAGTCCCACAATCCGCTTGCCGATCTCGATTTCAAGAATACGGTCCACCATCAGAAACGGATGACGATGGGGTAATATCTTCATGATCTGGTTGATATCAAGCATATTCGTTTCCTTGTCGTATCAAAATTCAG
>CAZOTC010000213.1:0-4998 GCA_964582605.1 uncultured Geobacter sp.
AAAAGCCATTGGCTTGAAGTGTGCCGATCAGGACCTTTAGGGTAAACCCGCAGCGGTGGGCCATGTACAGGTTGCCGGCGGCCATCTGCGGACGATGTCCATAGAGGATATCCAACGGCGTAATCGGGCCCGCCGGTGATGTATAGGCTGCATCGGTCAGTTTATCATCAGCAATCAGACAGGCCACACTCTGCAGGTCGGGGCAGGTTACCACCAGAAAACCGTCCGGTTTAAGTACCCGTAAAAACTCCTTTAATGCCAGAGGCACCTCATGAGGATACAGGTGTTCAATGTTGTGGCTGGAAAAGATCGCATCCACACTTTCCGCTGTAACAGCCGACATATCCAGCATGGTGCCGACAATGTCGGGCCTTGCCGCCTGGTCAATATCGAAGCGGATCTCCTGCCAATCAGGCTGTGCGAAGGTTCGGGTAGTCTGCTCTTTCTTTTTTGGACCGCATCCGACATGTAAAAAGGTTTTCATACAACTCACCATTTCTTATTTAATTTATACTATTTAATATCGCATGCTTTGTACCAATGCCAGCTGTTGAGGCAGGCACACTCGCCTCAGGTCGTACCGTTCAACAACAGTTCGGCGGGCCTGCTTACGGATTGCCTGCATTCTGTCGGGATGCCTGAAGACCTCGTCAACCGTTGCCGCTACTTCAGCCGGTGAGAAGAAATCAACCAGCAGGCCGTTGTCGCCCTGCCGAATGACCTCTTCCACCGGGGTTGTCCTTGAACCGATCACCAGGGCTTCGCTACTCATCGCCTCCAGCATCGACCATGAAAGAACAAAGGGGTAGGTCAGGTATACGTGCGCAGACGAGACCTGGAGTACCGCAAGAAAAGCGGTGTAGGAGATGCGCCCCAGGAAATGTACCCGCTGCATGTCAAGCCGGTCAACAACCTCCGTCAGATAGCGTTGCTTGTACGAAATACCGTCGGTTGGGCGCCTGCCGTAACTGACATCATCACCGCCGATAATCAGAATATGTGCCTTGGGCCTCCGGGCAAGGATCTCCGGCAGTGCCCGGGCAAAGATATGCCAGCCGCGACAGGGCTCCAGGTTGCGGTTCACGAAGGTCACTACTTCATCTTGCCGCGTAAGAGTGGGACCGGTGCTGTTCAGGGTCACGCTGACAGCGGGGTTCGGGACCACCTGATCAGTGTCGATGCCGTCGTGAACAACCTTGATCTTGTACTGAAATTCACGGGGATGCAGATGTTTTTGATATTCGGTCGGACTCAGGCCGGCATCGCAGGCCTCCAGAGCCAACAAGTTATTGATGTTTTTCAGGCGCAGACGATAAGGCTCTTCAGGTGTCGGCGGGAATTCAGGATCAAAGTCTACATCCTGCCCAATCGCATGGTAGTAAAATTCAAAAAAACAGAGCAGCCTGGCCTCCGGCCAGACATCTTTGACAAACAGAGATTCTCCCCATCCGGGATGGGCGCAGATAATATCCGGTTTAAACCCCTGGTTCTTCAGGTTGATGGCCGTCTGTAGAGATGCGTCTCCACGGATAACTTTGGCTTCGGTTTCCTGCAACCAGGGGTGGATATCGGGCGTATTGCCTCTCTGCACCCTGCTGCAGATCGAGGTGACACCTGCAACCGGCGTCGGCTGAGACTGCATATGCATGGCCACCACCCGATTAGCGGGATCGGCGGCCAGTGCAGGAGCCAGATGTTTATACTGTCCGGGAAAATTCTGGTGGATAAATAATATATTCATTATTATTTCGTATTTACTATTTGCTTTATAATAAATATTGGCAGCGGCTTGAGATAAGCTGCGGGATTGCTTTCATCCGGAGAATTACCGTCACACCGTCCTTGCGGTGGGTCACGAAGAAATGATCAGCACGGCGTAATCAGAGTGCCCGTCGCAGCCATGCGCCCGGCCAGTGCGTGATATTTTGATCCAGTGCGCTCTCGTTAAACGGCCATGCCGGCTGCTCAATCAGAAATTCGGGATGTTTTGCGGCAAAGTCCCTCGCTGCAAACGTCGGGTTATCCGTTGTCCAGCCGGGAACTCCTCGCGGTACGTCGGCCAGGTCATACATGATGCCGTCAGTGGCCACAAGATAAGATCCCGGCGTAACTAAATCGGCATATGCTTCCAATTCATCGTAAACGTGGGCATAGGTGTGATTCGAATCCAGAATAATCAGCACCGTTTCTCCCGGTTGCACCAATGTCTTCACCTGCGCTACGATTTCCGGCGCTGTTGAGCTCCCTTCAATCAGGGTAATCCGGTCATTCAGCGGGTGAGCCTCAATCGCTGCACGATTGTGCGGACGGATTTCGATATCAATGCCGATGACCCTCCCCTTCTCCATCGCCTTGCACAGGCTTGAATAGAAGATCAGTGATCCGCCATGGGCCACTCCGGTTTCGATGATCACGTCAGGCTTAACCTGATAGATAACCTCCTGCATCCGGATCATATCTTCCGGTAGCTGTATCACCGGGCGTCCCATCCAGCTGAAGGTGTACTGGTATTTCTGGTTCCAACCCACCCGCACCCACTGCCGGGAAAGTTCCTCAAACCCTTCTTTTGAATAAAGGGGCAACGCTCTGGATTGCCCATTTTCCTCTACGCTCAGCATTGCGGTGTCGGTATCAAGAACAAGCTTCATCGTTAGCTCCAGTCTAGCAAGGTAATACTCATGTCGGCCTCAGCCAACAGGGCAAGATTCTCATCGCGGTAATTCGGATTCATCAGGATTGCGTGCGTAATACCCCGCTCAGGCAGCTTGTCGGGGGCAACAATCGGGTGGCCTGTCCCCGGAACAAAGCAGCCCTGTTTATTGGGATTAATATCGATAACGCAATCCAGCAGGGTACCGTCAGGATCTACCAGGTTGGCAAAGGTGGCTCCTTTTGCCCCGGCGCCCCAAAGGGCGACCTTTCCCTGCGTTTGCAGTTGCTGCAGCCGACAGGTCCATTCTTTCATTTTGCCGGTTTCTGCCGTGCTGTAACGCTGTGCAAGTTCTGCAACGGCTGCCCCTGCAGTTCCGGCGGACAGACCTTCTCCCGGGGCAGCAACAGACGGAACAGCCTCAAGCCACAGATACTGCCCACCAAAGATCTCTTCAACCTGCAGGACCTCAAATCCGGCAATCCGAAAGGCCAGGGAGAGCGAGTCCGCTGTGAACAGTGAACAGTGTTCGTAGAAAAAATCCCACAGCACCTGATTACGGAGAATCCACTCCACCGAAGGGGTCTCGAAAAAAACTTTGGCCTTCGGGTGTGTATGCAAGGCCGCTCTGACAGCGTGTAAGACCGGTAAAGGATCGGGCAGATGTTCGATGACATGGCGGCAGACCACAAAATCGGCAGGTATGTTTGCACAGGACTGATCGTAATAGGAACGCTGAAAACAGAGTCTGCCGTCAAAAAGCACGTCAGGCCCCACGTAGCTGGGATCAAAGCCGATTCCCCGGTTTTCTGCCCCGGGCCAGCTCACCAGCTTTTGAAGAAAGTGCCCTTTGCCGCAACCGACCTCAACAATGACGGCATCTTTCACCCCGTGCTCCTCAACGAGCCTCTTGGCCAACGCATCCATGTATGATGAAAAGAATGGAGAGCATGACTGGGTGTTGTCATAAGCATCACCATAGGCAAGGAGTCCGGCATCGAAGGTCTGGTTGAAAACAAAACCGCAGGATTCACACACTGCCATTTCCAGACTGCCTCGCCTGACATTACAGGCTTCATCTGCTGTGGCAACCACCAGATTCTGGTGTACCGGCACCTGATGACGATTCAGGAAACAGTTCAGATTTCTGTGACCGCATACCGGACAGTGGTCACGCCGCATGCATGCCTGCCAGTGTAAGTCTTAAGCCCTGCTCAAGGGTATGCTCCTGTCGCCAGCCCAGCTGTCGTATCCTGGTAGTGTCACCCGCAAGCAAAGAAGGCTCTCCGGGGCGTTCCGTCGCCATTTCAAGCAAGGGTTGCGGGTCGGCTTGCATGAGAGAAGCAACGGTTTTTACAACCTCACCTATCTGGATTGGCTGACCGGAACAGATGTTGTACGCTCCATGTCCATCAGTGGTAAGGAGTGCTGCAAAGGCCCTCGCCACGTCCGTTACATGCAGGAAATCACGGTATGCGGTACCATTCACACCGAATGCCGGACGGGTACCTTTGAATACCTCAATAAGTGAAGGGATCAGACGCTCCGGCGCCTCACCGGCACCGAACGGCAGAAAAACCCGCCCCCACGCGCACGGCAGCTTATGCTGGTCGGCTACAGCCATGATCAGTCTTCTGGCAGCATCCTTGGCAATGCCATACATGGTAGCCGGGTTAAGGGGGGTGGTTTCTTCGCGGCAGTAGCCGTACGACCAGTCGTACTCGGCACAGGTACCTGCCATTACCATCCGTTGTCCCCCTGCCTTGCAGAATTCCTCTGCCAGTCTTACGCTTGCTGTAACCCAGTCCAGGTTGATGCGTGCATGCCAATAGAGGCCATGTTCAGTGTACCAGGCCAGGTGTAAAAGATGAGTCGGACGGATGTCGTTGCAGATACGTTTCGCGGTTGCAGCATCAAGCAGGTCAACACCATGCCAGCTTACGCCGTCGTTATAACACGGTGTGGCGGGCAGTGCAGCGGCATGAACCTCCCACCCGTCTGCCAGCAATAGCGGCAGAACATGGCGTCCGATAAGCCCGTTTGCGCCTGTGATCAGAACTCTTTTCATACCGATCCGTTATATATTAAATAGTAAATAATAATCATTATATAATTTAAGGCAGCAGTTCCAGGGTTGGCACTGCCGTCACAAACCGTCCGCCCCACTCCTCTGCGTAGCTCAACTGCTCCGTAATCTCATCCTTCAGATTCCAGGGCAGGATCAGAATCCGATTCGGTTTGTCAGTCTTCAGAAGCTCTTCAGAGACAATCGGGATCCGGCTGCCGGGCAGAAACTTGCCCTGCTTGACAGGATTTTTATCAACGACGTAGGATAACAGGTCAGGACG
>CAZOTC010000214.1:0-4988 GCA_964582605.1 uncultured Geobacter sp.
CGGCCTTCTTGGAGTCATACACGAAGTAGGCCTGGGCGTTGTTGTTGGTCTCCTCACCGATGATCTTGATGGAGTTCTTGTTGGCACCAACGGTACCGTCGGAACCCAGGCCGTAGAACATGGCCTGATACACGCCTTCCATCGGGTTCTTGTAAGAGTAATCCACCTTGAGGCTGGAGTTGGTAACATCCTCCTCAATGCCAACCACGAACTTGTTTTTGGGATTCTTGGCCTTGAGGTTATCCAGAACCGCCTTGGCCATGGCTGGTGAAAACTCTTTGGAGCCCAGACCGTAACGGCCGCCAACGATGACCGGATAACCGTCGAATTTGAATTTGCCGCTGGCCATACCTTCGCCAATGGCGGTGCGGACATCCAGGTAGATCGGCTCGCCCAGAGAGCCCGGCTCCTTGGTGCGATCCAGTACGGCAATCTTCTTGACCGTCTTGGGCAGGGCCTTCAGGAAGGCATCCAGCGGGAAGGGACGATACAGACGGATCTTGACCACGCCGACCTTCTCACCCTTCTTGACCAGATTGTCGACGGTCTCCTGCACCACGTCGGCGCCGGAGCCCATTACCACGACTACGCGCTCGGCATCCTTGGCACCGACATAATCCACCAGCTTGTACTTGCGGCCGGTCAGCTTGCCGAACTTGTCCATCTCCTCCTGTACGATCTTCTCGCAGGCCGGGTAGAAGGGGTTGACGGTCTCACGGCCCTGGAAGTAGACGTCAGGGTTCTGGGCGGTACCGCGCATTACCGGCTTGTCCGGGTTCAGGCCGCGGGCCTTGTGCTCGGCTACCAGTTTGTCATCGATCATGGCGCGCATTTCGTCAAAGGTCAGCTCGGTAACTTTTTGCACCTCGTGGGAGGTACGGAAGCCGTCAAAGTAGTGCAGAAACGGTACGCGGCTGCGCAGGGTGGAGGACTGGGCGATCAGGGCGAAGTCCATAACCTCCTGCACGTTGTTGGAGCAAAGGAAGGCCCAACCGGTGGAACGGCAGGACATCACGTCGGAGTGGTCACCAAAGATCGACAGTGCCTGGGCAGCGATGGCACGGGCCGAGACATGGAATACAGTGGAGGTCAGCTCGCCGGCGATCTTGAACATGTTGGGAATCATCAGCAGCAGGCCCTGAGAAGCGGTGAAGGTGGTGGTCAATGCACCGGCCTGCAGAGCACCGTGCACGGCACCGGCGGCACCGCCTTCGGACTGCATCTCAACTACGGACGGGACGTTGCCCCAGATGTTCTGCTCGCCGACTGCACTCTTGGCGTCGGAGATCTCCCCCATCACCGATGACGGGGTGATCGGGTAAATGGCAATAACTTCGTTGGTAGCATGGGCCACGTGGGCCGCTGCGGTGTTGCCGTCGATGGTTACCATCTTCTTGCTCATGCTGCTGCTCCTCCTGTTGATTGTTGTTCTGAAAGTGTCCGCTAACGGATTCTGTAACACCTATAAATCGCTCCTGCCCTTAAGTGCCCACTGCACTGTGGCCGGATCAACAAATTCAATATCGCTGCCTAACGGTATGCCGTGGGCCAACCGGGTAACCCTGACCCCTAACGGCTTAAGCCGGCGGGCAAGATAGAGCGCCGTCGTCTCGCCTTCCACCGTAAAGTTGGTGGCAACCACCACCTCTTCAATGCCTCCCTTTTCAATCCGTTCAAGCAGCTCCCTGATCCTCAGATCATCAGGATTTACGCCGTGCAGTGGCGAAATGGCCCCCTGCAATACGTGGTAGCTGCCATGAAAGGCGTTGCTCCTCTCCAAAGCCAACAGATCTTGGGAGGTTTCCACCACACAGATGATTCCTGCTTCACGGCCACCGGAACAGATTGGACAGGGGTCCTGTTCTGTCAGGGCAAAGCAGATTGAACAGGCATGTACCCGCTCATGAACCTGAGTCAGGGATTCTGCCAGGGAGCTGATCGCGTGAGGTGATTTCAGAAGATGGAAGGCCAAACGCAGCGCCGTTCGCTCCCCGATACCGGGCAGCTTTTTCAGCTCACCAACTAAACGAGTCAATGCTGGGGCATGTTGTAGCATAGAATAAAAGCCAGATAAAACAATTTTTTAGAATTATAGTGTGGTTAAAAATGAGTTAAAAAACAGCGGACAACAGAATCCTGTTGCCCGCCGTTTTTTTGCATGCATGTCAGCTGCCTGATTACAGCCTGAATAAACGGTCGCCACTAGAACAGACCGGGAATATTCATGCCGCCGGTTATCTTGGACATTTCGGCTGACAGCTCTTCATGCACCTTTTTAAGCGCTTCGTTGACCGCAGCAATGATCAGATCCTGCAGCATTTCGACATCATTCGGATCAACCGCCTCAGGCTTGATGGTCAACGACTTAATTTCGTTTTTCCCGTTCACAACCACGGTTACAGCACCACCTCCGACTGTGGCTCCTGCCTCTTTCAACGAAGCCTCTTCCTGCAGTTTCGCCATCTTCTGCTGGATCATCTGGGCCTGTTTCATAATTCCTGCCAAACCTTTAGACATTACGTAATCTCCTTCCTGGGTGTCATCTGAAACATTGTTCCGCATTACATCAGGGGATCACATCTCCCTGATTTCAACTATTTTACCCTCAAGCACCCGCAACGCCTCCTGCACCACCGGATGCTCAGTCACCTCCCGACGGATTGATGCACGGTGCTCTTCTTCGTCATGCTTTTTTTTTTCTGCCAACGACTGAGGCGATGCATCTCCGGCGACAGCTTCAATAGCAACTATCTTTATAACCGTAGGCTGGTGCATGAATCGGGTGGCCAGCTCTTCGACTGCTTGTTTATTATCACTATCCTGCATGCTGGTCAGATAGTAGGAGGCTTCAGGAAAACCTATCTCGACCCGATCCGGAGCATAGGCAAGGGGGGAGCCATGTTCAAGGATCGCACCCAGGGCAGGTTTCTGCTCCAGACAGAAGGCCACAAAACGTTCCCAGCCACCACCATTGGCTGGTGAAGGCGGTACGACTGTACGAGGCGCCGTTTTCTGCTCTTGACGGGCTGCAGAAACAGCCCTGGATGCCTCCTTTACAGCTACCGCAGGCTTTGACCAGAGTTCGGGAGTGGTCTGGGCTACACCGGTTTCAAGATGCCTGATCCGTTCAAGCAGTTGCTGGATCGGCAGCACCGGCTGGAGGGCTGCCATCTTTAAAAGCGCCATCTCCAGCAACAGGCGCGGAAAGGTGGCATGGGCCATCTCACTCTCTGCCTTGACCAGCAGGGTCAGACGACGCTGGATATCAGCAGCAGACTGCTCACCGGCCTGCTGCTTCAGCTCTTCAAGCTCCGCCTCGGCCAGATCCAGTATTTCGCTTGGTTTCGGTACGGAGCGGATGATCAGCAGATTACGAAAATGGCTGACCAGTTCCTGGGTGAACTGACGCACGTTATAGCCGAATGCATCCACTCGCCTAACCCCCTCAAGGGCTCCCTGAGCATCCGCGCTAAAAACTGCAGCGGAGATTTCAGCCAACAGCCGGCGGTCAACAACCCCCACCAAGGTAGCCACATCCTCATCCGTCACGCTGTTACCGCAGAAGGCCAACACCTGATCAAAGCAGGTGATCGAATCCCGCATGCTGCCGTCACCCTTGCGGGCCACCAGAGCCAGAGCGGCATCACTGATGACAATCCCTTCCTGATCGGCAATCTCACGCAACCTGCCCACAATCTTGATCAGCGGCACCCGTTTAAAATCAAAGCGCTGGCAGCGGGAGAGAATGGTGATCGGCAGTTTGTGGGGTTCGGTAGTGGCGAAAATGAACTTGACGTGGGGGGGCGGTTCCTCCAGGGTCTTCAACAGGGCGTTGAAGGCGTTGGTGGAGAGCATATGCACTTCGTCTATAATGTAGATTTTATAGCGGCTGTGGGAAGGCAGATAGCGGCTGTTGTCCCGCAGTTCACGGACGTCATCCACACCGGTGTTGGAGGCACCGTCGATCTCAAAGACATCGGTGGAACTGCCGTCGGTGATCTCTTTACAATGGTGGCAGGCGTTGCAGGGCTCCAGGGAGACACCCTGTTCACAGTTGAGTGCCTTGGCCAGAATCCGAGCCGTACTGGTTTTGCCAACCCCCCGCGCGCCGGTAAACAGAAAAGCATGGGCCACCCTGCCGGTATCAATAGCGTTCTGCAGGGTGCGGCTGACATGTTCCTGCCCGGTCAGGCCGGAAAAAGTCTGCGGACGGTATTTTCTGGCAAGGACTTCGTAGGACACGGTCGGCTTCCTGGTGTATAAAACGTTTGTGGGCGGAGATGATAGCCGGGTTGACCTGCGGCACACAGCGTCAGCCGCTGCCGTTGCTTCCTTCCGGACCTGGCGGGGTTCACGGCCTGCCGTTGCGCAGGGCCCGACTATCATCTCCGCCCACAAGCAACCTGTTTATGGATGATGAGGCAGGTAAAATCCATAACACAGACCAGAGCGGTTTGTCAAAAGGCAGAATGCACAATACCTGAGCAACCCGGAACTAAATAACAAAAAAAGGCCACAGCAGTAGAACTGTGGCCCTCAGAGTTTCATGGCGGAGAGGGAGGGATTTGAACCCTCGGTACGGGATTAGCGTACACACGATTTCCAGTCGTGCTCCTTCAGCCGCTCGGACACCTCTCCATGAAGAATTTTTTTTACTACACGACTTTGCAAAAATTGTCCAGAATTTTGATGGAGGGTTTTCAGTCGTGACAAATCAGGGTATATGATCAGACACCATGCATGAGACAAACAAACAGATCGGTATTGTTGTGGCGCTGCCTGAAGAACGGGTGGCCCTAGTAAAACGGATGCAGCAGGTCAAACGACGGCTGGTGGACGGCATTCCTCTGTTTGAGGGGATGCTGGAAGGCCGTCCGGTCTGTGTGGCCGAGGGCGGCATGGGTACTGTAGCTGCATCCCGTGCAACCCGGCTGCTGCTGACAGAGTTCCGACCTTGTCTGTTGATATCGGCAGGCTTTTGCGGCGCA
>CAZOTC010000215.1:0-4969 GCA_964582605.1 uncultured Geobacter sp.
CCTCAACATAGCCTGGCCGGCACTGAGCCACATCGGCAGCAGACTGATCGGTTAGCAGAAAGCAGGACATGCATCTCAAGCTGGACTTGAGACACGAAGGGCCCGGTTAAAATCCGGGCTTTTCGTGTTTATGCGCTCTGACAGATGTAGATATATGAAAGGCCCGCTCACAGAACGGGCTTCTTTACTTCGATTACACATTGCGATTTCATAGGTATCGGGCTTGCTCACAAGCCCTGATATGTACTATGTCTGCTTGAAAGCCTGGATGCGTATCATCCGTCATACAAGCCCTCCTCATCAACTTTGGTTGGTACGTCATGGTGGATGAACCTTATTGCTTCTCCTTGAACTAGGTTGTTTCTGTTTCAGGTAGCGCTACTTTTCGATTGAATATATGCGCACACATCAAAAAAACAGCCTGTTTTTATTTTTTTTACAAGCGTATACTTCAAATTGTTAAAAGCTTGTCAGGTCAGTAGCTGCAACGATAAGCACAACAATCTGAAGCCCCCGTTCCTACGGCTTCACCGGTATCTGCTGCGCATACTTGCTTTCACCCGATCTTGCACATGACTATACTTTGCTGCCATAGCTGTTGGTATGGCGAACGCTGTTACAAATGCGGCTTCCGCGACATCAATCCCGGCCATATCAGTACCGTAAAGGGAGAGCCCCCTCAGGATTCCGACTCCTTTGTTTTGACTCTACGGCCCGCCCGGCTGTGGCAAGACCTGGTTTGCCCGTGCCATTACCGGTGAATGTCAGGCCGTCTTTTTCTGCTTCGGCCGGCAGATCAGACCAGCCGGTTCTCCGGCGCTGACCTGACCGCCCTGGCTGATACTGCGGCTGATCGGGTATTGCGCGAAGTCCTGGAGACCGGCACCGAACGGGACATCAGCATGCCGGATGTCAAGGCAGCCTTGGCAGCTATGAGACCCTCCACCCGCGCATGGGGGAAACTGCCAAAAACTATGTGGAATTTGCCAATGAAGCCGGCCAGTACGACGACATCAAACGCTGGATGGAAGAGAGTGTGGGCCAAAAGAAGGTGTTTGGCTTTTTGTAAAATATGTGACAGGTCTGTGTGGGCAACCGGTCTAAACAATACGGCAGCAGGTTTGACTACGCCACTTACGAGGGCGATATGAAATCTGATCGATTTAAAGGGGCTCTGCTTGGCCTTGCTATTGGCGATGCGCTGGGGGCAACGGTTGAATTTATGAATCCGGAACAGATCAGGGTACAGCATGGAGAATTGCGGGATATCATTGGCGGTGGCTGGCTTAAGCTGAAGCCCGGTGAGGTGACCGATGACACGCAGATGACCCTCTGTGTTGCCCGTTCTTTGGTTGCACACAACGGCTTTAATCCCCATGACATGGCAGACCGGCTGCTGGCCTGGTACCGGACTGATCCACAGGGAACAGGCAAAGCCTGCCGTTCAGGCCTTGACCGGTATGAAGCCACGGGGGAAACAGAGCGCCCTTTTGACAAAACAATGGCCGGCAATGGTGTTCTCATGCGCATCCTGCCGTTTATCCTGTTTTATCAGCAAGAGCCTCAGCTTCTTCGCCAGTATCTCCTGCAACATGCCCACCTCACTCATCACAATGATCTGTCTGATTCAGCATGCCTCTGTTATACGGAGTTGATTCTGAGTATTCTTGCTGAGACCACAACCGAACAGCTGAAGTGCTGTGCTGACCGCTTCCGCTGGCAACCTGACCAGTATGACGGTAAATCCGGCGGCTATGTGCTCGATACACTGAACACAGTCCTGTTCTCCTTCTTCAACACCGACAGCTTTGAAGAGGCACTGATCAGATGCGTCAATCTGGGCGGAGATGCCGATACAACCGGAGCCATACTCGGGGGGCTGGCCGGTGCTTTTTACGGTTATTCTTCAATACCTGATCGCTGGAAGCAGAGCTTGAACAGACAAGTGCATGATGAGCTGCTGAGTCTTGCAGAAAGGCTGGTTCTCATCAGTGACGAGGATCTGCATGAAATATCAAGGAGGCACACTCAATGACGCCATGGTCTCAGGAATGTTACATCAAGGCACTGCTGTTTGCAGCTGATGTCCACGGTAGCCAGAAAATCCCCGGTTCAGAGCTTCCTTATCTTGCCCACCTGACCATGGTTAGCATGGAGGTTATGGCAGCCCTTGCCGTTGAGGATGTGCTGGATGGTAATCTGGCAATCCAATGTGCCTTACTGCATGATGTTCTTGAAGATACACCGGTTACGCTTGAGCAGTTTCTGGAATGCTTTGGCGAACAGGTCACAAACGGCGTACAGGCACTCACAAAAAATGACAGACTCCCCAAACACGAAAAAATGGCTGACAGCTTGACACGTATCCGGCAGCAGCCCAGAGAGGTCTGGATGGTAAAGCTGGCTGACCGCATCACCAATCTGCAGCCACCACCACACCACTGGACTGCTGAAAAGGTGCGGAGCTACCAACAGGAGGCACAACAGATTTACGAAGCATTGCATCAAGCCAGCCCCTTCCTGGCAACCCGCCTGCAGCAGAAGATAGAAGATTACACCGGATATTATCGGGTGACTTAACAGGTGCGCTCAGATGTCAGATGAAACCATAGCTGCTGTAACAAACGGACGGTTCAGCAAACCGCTAGTACGCCCCAGGTTTGTGCTGGGGGATATTCATGGTTGTTCAAAAAAACTGCGCAGGATGGTGGAGGATGTGCTGGAGCTTGGGGAACACGACATCCTCTATCTGCTGGGAGATTACTGGAGAGAGTCAAGTGAACGGTATGGGACGCTTACTGATTATCATGGGGCTACTACTTGTGGTGGTCGGGTTGATTATAACCTTTGCACCACGTATACCCTGGCTGGGGAAGTTGCCAGGGGATATTTACGTCAGGAAGGGAAACTTCAGTTTCTATTTTCCCGTTGCTTCATCCATTCTGATCTCGCTGGCACTATCGTTTGTCTTCTGGTTGTTTCGGCGCTGAATCGTAATATCGTCACTGCTGCGGCCTTCTTTGAATATTTTTAGCATGGTGATGGGGGATGCTCTATGAAGGTGCTGTTGATTTCAGCGAATACCGAATCCATCAACATGATCCCGCTGCCGTTGGGATTGAACTGCGTAGCTGTCGCCGCCCGCAATGCCGGACATTCAGTACATCTGCTCGACCTCATGGGAAGTGATGACTACCAAGGTCAGTTACATGAGGCTATTGGGCAATATAAGCCTGATCTGATCGGTATTTCAGTCAGGAATATCGACAATCAGAACATGATAGAAACAAAGTTCCTTCTTAAACCGGTCAAGGAGGTTATAGCCCATTGCCGCACCATGAGCGATTCACCGATAGTTGTCGGGGGTGCCGGGTTCAGCATTTTCCCAAGGGCGACACTTGATTATCTCGGAGCAGACATGGGCATTTGCGGTGAAGGTGAGATCGCACTCGTCGCCCTACTCCACTCGATGGAATCGGGCGCACCCCCGTTAGGCATCCCCGGTCTTTGTCTGCGTAATGGAGCAGCAAACTGCGCCTCCAGCCGAGAACACCTCAAACTTCTTCCGCTGCCTGATCCGACACTCTGGTCAGCCCCTCCTTCTATGCACGATGAAATCTGGATCCCGGTTCAGTCAAGGCGTGGCTGTCCGATGCAGTGTGTTTATTGCTCAACTCCTATGCTTGAAGGGACAGCAATCCGGATGCATCCGGTCCATGACATGGTGGATTGCATTGCCCGGCACACAGAACTGGGGTACAGGCGGTTTTACTTTGTCGACAACACCTTCAATTTTCCGCCGGATTATGCGAAAGAGCTCTGTCGCGCACTGGCTGACACTCATCCGGGTGTGGAGTGGCGCTGTATCCTTTACCCTGGGAAAATTGACGAGGAGTTGGTGAGGTTGATGGCTCGCGCGGGATGTGTCGAGGTAAGTCTTGGTTTCGAAAGCGGCAGTAGCAAGATTCTGGAGAACCTGCACAAGAAATATACCCTTGATCAGGTACGGAAGGCGTCGTGCCTGTTGAAGTCGTATGGAATACAGCGCATGGGTTTTCTTCTTCTTGGCGGCCCAGGGGAAACGAAAGAGACTGTCATGGAGAGCCTCTGCTTTGCCGATTCACTGGAGCTGGACATGTTGAAGCTGACCATTGGCATTCGCATCTATCCCGGAACCATATTGTCGGATATTGCGGTTCGTGAAGGAATCATAGACAAAACCAATGAGTTGTTGACCCCTCGGTTCTATATTGCCCACGGGATCAAAGAATGGATCCTCCCGACCCTCCAAACGTGGATGAGGGATCGACCATATTGCATCATGTAACCCCAACTCAGATGAGTATCTGGCAGGGTTTCCCTGGCACTCTGATCTTGCAGGTATACCGTAAGTAATTGAAGGATGGATGAAGAACAGCAACTGCTGCTTTCTGGATAATGGAACTGGTATTACAAAAGGATACAACAAGATGACATCCATGATTACAAGACTGCTGGTCTGTTGCGGACTGACTGCAGGAATCCTGCTCTTTTTTCCTGCAGCCAGGGGCGCCTATGCCTTTGACCTGACCTACCAACCACCGCGCACCAGTCACGTGCCGGTCACGCTTCTGGTCGCACTCCCTTCGCTTGCCTGCGGCAGTCAAGGACAGCGACCAAACAAATGTCTGCTTGGTGGTCTATTGCAGGCTCAAAGTGCTGCGCAGATCAATGGGCCGGTCCGTTACATCTGCACGATCCACTACAGCTATGTAAATACCGATAAAGCCACCTTTAACCTAAGTTTTAGCCGCGAGGAGAAAACGGCCGCCCCGGACATGCAGCTTTCACCGGGGGTGGGTGCTCCTGAAAAAAACAGGGAGCACACTGTCGTCCCCGATTACGGCAAGCCGCCGGTCAGAACTGAAAAAATGCGGTTTAAGGGAGTGGCACGGCAGTTTGGATCGGTTTTTATGAAAGACGGAAAAGG
>CAZOTC010000216.1:0-4968 GCA_964582605.1 uncultured Geobacter sp.
GAAGGTAATGTAACCGTTCGTAAGCGCAGGTGTTGGCTGCACCTGATACTGCGGCATATAACGGTTTAACGGGTTACGGATACAGGGCCGGTAGACGCAAAACGGCGGGGGCAGAAAGGCCTGCTTTTCAGAATACTGCTCCTTCAGCGGAGGCACCCCTTGCAACAGCTCCTCTTGCAACCCTTCACCCTTCAGCTCCTCAACGTCTCTATCCGCCACTGTATCCGTAATCCGCCAGTCAATGGCAGAAAGCCCCGTAGTACCCGGATACCCCAGCCAGGTAACCTGCACCGGGGCAGGTTTGCGTGCCATTACCGGCAGGCCGCTTTTGGCAGTATGACCGGCCAGATCGATCAGAATATCAATCCCGGCATCCCGGATACTGTCGGCCTGGGCGTCAGGCGGTTTACCCCCCAAGTAGACAAAATGATCTGCGTACCGTTTGACCCTATCCGTTATATGGTCGCCGGTCCCTTCCGGATAGGTATAACAGCAGACAACCTCATAGTGATCACGGCACAAGCCGGCCAATACAGGCTCCAAAAAATACATAACCGCATGGTTACTGAAATCAGGAGAAATAAACCCTATGCGTAAACGCCGAAAGGCCAGCGGGGTATTGGTATGAGTATGCCTGACAGTACGCTGCGGCCTTTCCATCAGCTCCGCGTATTGTCCGGCTGTAGTAATAATCTCATGCAAGGAAACAGGCGCCGCCTGAAGCAGGAGCAGCAGACTTATATGTGCCTCGTGCAGCGTGGGATCAAGCTCAATTGCACGATGCAGCGACGCCCTGGCCTTGTCCAGTCTTCCTGCTTCCCACTGCAGATTAGCCAGATTAAGGTGTACCTGTGGTGATGTTTCGTCAAGACGAATAGCCTGTTGTGCCGCCTCTTCTGCTTCCTGTATCCGCTGGGTATTACGACAAATAGCAACAAGGTTTGCCCAGGCAACGCTCTCTTCAGGCGCCGCCTGTGTTGCCTGTTTGGCATACGGATAGGCCTCACCCCAGCGGTTAAGCCTAACTAATGTTGCTGAAATCTCCAGCAGCAGCCCCGAATGGTCAGGCTCAAGCTGCAGGCCCTCAAGGAACAAGGCCAGGGCCTGCTCCGGATTAAGGGCACCCCTGCCGGCAGCAAGCGCTGTTTCAGCTGAAAGAGGCCCCATCATTTCCGCTCGGTAATTTTACGGAGCGGATTGCCGCCCCACACCGTGTATGCAGGAATTTCTCTATGAACAACCGACCCTGCAGCGATAACACATCCCCGACGCAGCACCGCTCCATCAAGCAGTACGCAATTTGCGCCGACCCAGACATCCTCCTCAATAATGATACCGCCACGAGAGTCCACAAATCCCTGTTCCGGGATAGGAAGATCCCTTTCCAGATAGGCGTGATTAACCGGTGCGATGGTCACGTTAGCTGCCAGCCCGGAACGATCGGCCATGGAAAAACCGTTACCGGTATAGATCACACAGCCGGAATTTATCCAGCAACCGGCACCGATGACACAATCACCTGTGCCCCCAGCCGGTTTGATCTTGACAAACGAGTCGATCATCGTACCTGGGCCAACCACAATGCGGGTACCGCGTACCGATTCTTCAATATCAACAAACTTTGAAACTCGGGCATCAGGGGCAATTTCGACAGGCATTGTTTCCTCTCTGTTCACTCTCTGTAGTTTATATGCATGTATGAATCGGGAGCAGCCAGGCCAAAGTCAAACCGCCCCGACCTGCACTCCCCGTTGCTGCATCAAGCGGATAATCGTCTCGGCTCCTTGTTCATTCCCGGCTTCGCGGTGCCAGTGGATCAGCCGGAGATAGAAAGCTCCCTGTTGTGGCGCAGCATCTACTGCATGGGAGAGATAGCTGATGGCGGCCTGCAGGTTCCCCAGGGCATAGTCGGCCTCTGCCAGGGCAGCCAGCGCCATCGGTTCTTTGGGGATAGACTCCAGAATAAGTACAGCAAGCCTGATAACCTCCTGCCACCCGTTTTCATCAGTAACAGCAGTAAACAGCTCGCCCAGTCGTTTCCGTGCAGCACTCAGGGATATTAGCTCCCCCGGCGCCAGATACACCTGCGGCTCGGCAGGCTGTTGCTGCGGCCATTCCTGCAGCCATTGCTGAAACTGCCTCTGCGGATTATCCGGCGCAAGCTTCTCTGCGCACCACTTCAGCCAGGCCTGCCGCAGCGCCTTTTCAAACAGCCGCACAAAACGAGTTTCATCCATCAACGGACTACGCTCTATCCGTTGCCGCTGTTGCAAGCGTCTCGCGTTCAAGGCAGGGATATCCGCGGCCAGCCCGGCAGCAATGGTAATATATTCCTCCTCATCCTTGGTTATCCATTCGCTAAGCTCTGCCGCAGCCAACAGACTCATACTCATCCGACTGCGGAAGCTGTCCCCCTCCATCGTTACCAGAGGCACACCCATCCACAAGGCGTCAAAACTGGTGGTGCCACCGGTTAAGGGAAATGGGTCAAGGGCGATATCGATCCGGTGATAGGTCAGGTACTGGTTCTTGCCTTCACGAACAATCAGATCAAGCCGTTGCGGATCGATGCCATGGCCTGCGCATTTCTCACGATAAGCCTGGGCAGCCTCGAGGTTGCCAAACCCCTGCCCTTCAATCAGCAATCGGGCAGTGGGTAACAGCCGCAACAGCTTACCCCAGGCCTCCAGCACGTTGGGAGTCAGCTTTGCCAGATTGTTACAGCTACCAAAGGTAATAAAGCCGTTAGTAGCTGCAGGGGCAGGCGTTATCTGGTACTGAGGCCAATAACGCTGCAACGGGTTACGGATACAGGGGCGGTAGACACAGAACGGTGGAGGTAGCAAGACCAATTTCTCGCTGTATTGTTCCTGCAGGGCTGGCAGATTGCTCCCGAAAGGTGGTTCAACATCAGCAACACTATCGGTAATCCGCCAGTCAATCGCATAAAGCCCGGTGGTGCCAGGATATCCCAGCCAAGTAACCTGCACCGGCGCAGGTTTGCGGGCCATGGTCAACAAGCCGTTCTTCCCAGTATGACCAGCCATCTCAATCAGGATATCAATACCGTCATCCTGGACAAGCCTGGCCTGTTCATCCGGTGTGCAGCCCCCCAGATAGACAAAACGATCAGACATCCGCTTAACCCGTTCGGTTATGTGATCACCGCTGCCTGCAGGGTACAGGTAATAACAAACCACTTCAAACTGTTGGCGGTCAAGGCCAGCCAGTACCGGCTCGGCAAAATACATCACCGAATGGTCGTTGAAATCGGGGGAAAAGAAGCCTACACGCAGACGACGCCAGGGAGCAGGCAGAGTAGCATGATGAGGCCAGGCTGGTTGCAGCGGCGCCTCAAAAACTGTTGCAAAATTCCTGGCGGCCTTGATGATCTCCTCACCAGAGGCACGCTCGTCATATTGCAGAGTAAGCAGCAGATTACCATGCCCCAGCACAAAAGAAGGATTCCGGGTAATAACCTCCCGATATAGGCCTGCCGCTTCATGCACACGTCCCTGTTCCTTGACTGCTGAAGCCAGATTGTTCATGGCAATCAATTCGTCAGGATTAAGTTTAAGGGTTCTTCGGGCGGCATATTCCGCCTCACTCCACCACCCCAGCATAATGCAGGCCCATGAAAGATTGACCCAGGCTGTCACATTGGCGGGGTCCAACTCGGTACCCTTCTTTGCATGGAGGTAGGCGTCTGCCCACTGTCTGCGTTCACACAAGGCACGGGCGATGTTTCCATGCAGACAGGAATCCTCTGGACTTTTATCTAGGCCCGCCCGATACAGGGCAATGGCCTCATCATACCGACCGGCCCTAGACCTGAGTACCCCCAGATTGGTACAGGCAAAACGGCTCCGGGGATCCTCAAGCAACATCTGCTGGCACAGGCGCAGCATAGGCGCCTGATCCCCTTTGTTGAAAGCCTCAACAGCTGCAGAAATAGCCTTCTCATCTGTATTAATGGATGGTAACGGTTTTTTCTGCAGCCGCTTTGATGCAGGAATACATGCTTTTCTTTTTTTCATACAGATCGCTTAGCTCCCCCTGATAGATGCGTCTCATAAGGATCCGCACCCCGGATCTGACCTTCTATTTGATCAACAATCCCTGGCCGGTAGGCATTTCCAGAATCTTGTAACCGACTCGTTCAAAAAAAGTATTTTCTGCTATCTGTTGCTCGCGGTAGGCCAGCCAGCCGTAATCATCCAGTACCAGCACCCCCCCCGGCACTATACGCTCCCACAACAGTTCTAGGGCGCCCATCTCCGCATCAACATTGTTCAAGTCAAGGTGCAGGAAGGCAATCTGCTCCGGGGCCACTTGGTGCAGCACGTCCGGCACCCGTCCCTGGTTGACCGTTACCGTTGGGATATCACTAAAGCGCTGCTTCACCCGTTCATACAACTGGGCACTATGCTCCGACATGGCATGGTGCGGCATAGAGGGTTCATGATCAAACAGGTCATACAGGAAGTACCGTTTACCACTGGTTGCAAACGCAACATAATCGCAGATAATCCGGGCGCTAGTCCCCTTGTAGCAGGCGCACTCCATAAAATCTCCCTGTAAGTGCAGGGCTCGGTGTGCAGCCCAGCAGAGGGTATGGTAGCGCCAGAGTGAAGCCCGCTCGGTATGCGTCTCCACATGTGCCACAGCTGCCGTCATAAATCGAGTATCATCAAGAAAACCCATGTTACGGCCAAAGGTGATCATGTTATCACCGGCCCACCAGCCCAACCGCGGGGTCTGCACAATCATATCCAGCAACGCCTTACAAAAGGCCTGTTGGTTGACCAGCCCGAAAAACGAGGTAGTCAGGTAACTCTTTACCGGCAACCCCTGCGCCAGAATATGGTTAAGGTTCACCTTTGCCACCGCATGATCCGGATTGATCTGTAAAGCTTGACGATAGGCGGATTCTGCTTCTTCGGGGCGGTTTCCCACCAACAGCAAATT
>CAZOTC010000217.1:0-4964 GCA_964582605.1 uncultured Geobacter sp.
GGGTTCTTCAGGAACGCACGGTCTGCCGGCTTGGCAGCGAAAAGGAGATCAAGGTCAACGTCCGGGTTATTGCCGCCACCAACCGGAATCTGCAGCAGCTGGCGATAGATGGCCTGTTCCGTGAGGACCTCTATTATCGTCTGAATGTTATCACTCTGCCCATACCGCCGCTACGGGAGCGACGTGAAGACATCCTTGCCATGGCGGAATTTTTTGTAAAAAAGTTCTGTGATCGGATGAATCGGCCCCAGTTAGGCATCTGTGAGGCAACCCGTTCCATTCTGCTTTCCTATGAATTTCCCGGGAATGTGCGTGAACTGGAACATGCAATGGAGCGGGCAGCAGCACTCTGCCCCGGAGACTGCATTTCTCCGGCTGACCTTCCGGACTGCTTTCTTGCTGCCCGCAGCTCCGGAGGCCCGGACTGGCAACGTCCCATTGGAGAGCACTACCGCCCGGAAGATCTGCCTCCTTCTTCTCTGGCAGATGCGCGGGAAGAATCAGAACGTCGCCTGATACTGGATGCATTGGCACGCACCGGTGGCCGCAAGGCTGAGGCAGCCAAGCTCCTCAACATTTCCCGCAAGACCCTTTGGGAAAAACTCAAGTTGATTAACCAGACGTAACGTTTTATCGCCTTATGTTACCTGTCAGTAACGCCCGCTACTATACCAACCTGATCCCGATCCTGCAGAAACAAGAAAAGTTCAGTCGTTTCAAACACATTTCAGCAACCATCTGACTTGGCACAGCTCCTGTATAACAGGCAGTGGTAAAAAAACAATGCAGCTGGATGCATATTTTTTTATGCAAACCCTGCTTGCATGTTTGAAGCTCGGTGGTACGCTTGCACACAGTACCCATGTACAAAACTTTACACAGAAGAATCAGAGAACGAGGTCTGTACCATGCCGATATCAGGAGTCGTACTCAGTTGCAGGCCGGGAAAAGAAGGACAGGTAGCAGAACAGGCACGACTTGTTCCGGGAGTGGAGGTCCACGGAACCCTGTCGACCGGACAGGTGATTGCCGTAATAGAAGCGGCTTCTGTTCATGCCGAAGTGGATATAGCTTCGCAGCTTGAGCAGTTTGAAGGGGTTATCAGTGTTCAGGTGGCATACCATAATTTCGAAGATGTAGCCCATGAAGGAGGTGCATATGGAACTGACAAGACGTGATTTCCTGAAGGCCAGTGCAGCCGCTGCTGCCTTTGCAGCAGCGGGAGCACCGGCACTTGTCCCCCGCCCGGCAGAAGCTGCCGATGACAAAGGGATCAAGTGGGGCAAGGCCCCTTGCCGCTACTGCGGTGTCGGTTGCTGTGTCCTGGTGGGGGTCAAGGACGGCAAAATTGTTGCCACCAAAGGTGATCCTGCCGGCCCGGTCAACAAGGGGCTTAACTGCATCAAAGGCTATTTCCTTTCCAAGGCGCTCTACGGCAAGGACCGCCTGACCCATCCCCTGATCCGCAAAGGGAACAAGATGGTCAAGGCCAGCTGGGATGAAGCACTTGATCTGATAGCTTCCAAATACAAGGAAGCCATAACCAAACACGGCCCTGATTCGGTTGCCATTTACGGTTCCGGCCAGTGGACCGTCTTTGAAGGCTATACCGCGGTAAAACTGTTTAAAGGCGGCATAGGCACCAACAACGTCGAACCCAACGCACGGCTCTGCATGGCATCCGCTGTGGTCGGCTTCATGAACACCTTCGGCTCCGACGAACCGATGGGCTGCTACGACGACCTGGATCTGGGGGACACCTATATCCTCTGGGGGGCCAACATGGCCGAGGCCCATCCGGTGCTGTTCTCCCGCCTGATTGATAACAAGCTGAAAAACAAGCAGGTCAGGATTATCGACATCGCCACCCGCAGGACCCGTACCACCCAGATGGCTGACGACTACATCCCGATGTATCCGCAAGGCGACCTTGCCGCCCTGAACGCCATCGCCCATGTCATCCTGCGTGACAAGCTGTATGACGAGGCCTTTGTCAAGCAGCATGTGGCCTTCAAGCGCGGCACCGAGAACCAGCCCTACGGTCTGAAGGATAAGGAAGCCCCCAAGGAAGAGCCGAAGCCGCTGACCTTTGACGAATACAAGGAGTTGATGAAACCGCTCACTCCCCAGTGGGCCGAGAAGCTTTGCGGCATCCCGGCCAAAAAAATCGAGGAACTGGCAAAGATCTACACGGACAAAAGCCGCAAGGTCAACTCGCTCTGGACCATGGGAGTAAACCAGCATGTCCGCGGCGTATGGGTCAACAACCTGATCTACAACCTGCACCTCCTGACCGGAAAAATCGGCAAAAAGGGTGAAAACCCGCTGTCTCTGACCGGCCAGCCTTCTGCCTGCGGTACTGCCCGCGAGGTAGGCACCTTTGCTCACCGCCTGCCGGCCGACATGGTGGTTATGAATGAGGCCCACCGCAAGAAGACCGCCGAGATATGGGGCATTGACCCCAAGAAGATCTCACCTAAAATGGGGCTGCACACCATGGAAATGTACCGTGCCATTGACCGGGGGGAGTTGAAATGCCTCTGGATCCAATGCACCAACCCGTTCCAGTCGATCCCCAACCTTTCCCGTTACCGCAAGGCAGCCCAGGCACGCAAGGCGTTCATCGTTGTTTCGGACATCTACCCGACCGTTTCAACCCAGGTGGCCGATGTCATCCTCCCCTCAGCCTCGTGGGTTGAAAAAGAGGGAGTCTTTGGCAATACCGAACGCCGTACCCAGCACTGGTTCAAGATGATTGAGCCGCCCGGCGAGGCCAGAGAAGACACCTGGCAGCTGATCGAGGTAGCCAAACGCCTTGGTCTGGGCCACCTGTTCCCCTACAGCCAGAAGGGGTTCTACAAGGAGATGTGGGAGGAGTATCGCAAATTTACCATCGGTACCGGCAAAGATCTGGCCCCGTACGAAACTTACTTCAAGGTGCGCGGACTACGCTGGCCGGTCAAGGCCAACGGTCAGGAAACCCGCTGGCGGTATGTTGACTTTGATGACCCGTACGTAAAGAAGGGGGAAGGGCTCAAGTTCTACAAGGCACCGGGCAATAAGGCCAACATCTGGTTCCGCCCCTACGAGCCACCGGCAGAGAGCCCGGATAAAGAGTATCCGTTCTGGTACTGTACCGGCCGGCTTCTGGAACACTGGCACACCGCCACCATGACCGGACGGGTTCCGGAACTGAAACGGGCTATGCCGGGAGCAACCCTGGAGATCCATCCGGAAGATGCCGCCAGACTGGGAATCAAGAACCGCGACAAGGTCAAGGTCAGTTCACGCCGTGGTTCGATAGTTCTGACTGCCGAGATCAACGGTCGTGGCAAGCCGGAAAAGGGGAATGTCTTTACCACCTTCTTTGACGAGACAAAACTGATTAATGATCTGTGCATCGATGCCTTTGACCCGATCTCGAAGGAACCTGATTTCAAGAAATGTGCGGTGAAGATCGAGAAGGCGTAAAGAAATGTAACGCAAAGACGCTGAGGCGCAAAGAACGTCAGAATCTATGACCAGGGGTCAGTAAAAGCACGGTAAGAGTTTAAACGGTTTGCTCTGCATCTTTGCGTCTCTGCGTTAATAAGGTTTAAAGAATTTATGGGCTCAGAAGAATCAAAAAATACCGGCATCAGCCGCCGCCTGTTCCTGAAAGGCAGCATCCTGACCCCACTGGCAATCGCCTTGGGAGGTGTTGCCATCTCGGCGGTCTACCTGCGGCCGGCACAGGCACGGGGGTTTTATCTCCGCCCACCGGGAGCTATTGAAGAAAGGCGGTTTCTGGCAGCCTGCGTCAAATGCGGCAAGTGTGTCCAGGCCTGTCCCTACAACTCAATCCTGATGGCAGGCGGTGAAGCCGGTGTCGGTATCGGCACGCCGTACATCATCCCCCGAGAGACCCCCTGTTACCTCTGCCCGGATCTGCCCTGTATCAAGGCCTGCCCCAGCGGTGCGCTGGACAAGAAGCTGACTGAGATAGAAAAGGTACAGATGGGAACCGCAGTAATCATTGATCGTGAAGGTTGCCTCTCTATTCGCGGACTGCGCTGCGAAGTCTGCTACCGCCAATGCCCCCTGATCGACAAGGCGATCACCATTGAAAACCGCCATAACGTCCGTACCGGAGAGCATACCATCATGGAACCGGTCATACATAAGGACAAGTGTGTCGGCTGCGGCATCTGCGAAAAGGTCTGCGTGCGGGAAAAACCGGTGATCGTGATCCAGCAGCGGGTACAGGAACAGAAAGATTTTTATGAGTTTTAAAAAATGGACCATAGCACGCCGTAGTGTGCAGCTGCTGATGATCGCCTTGCTGGCTTCCCCCTTTGTCGGCTTGACGATCTTCAGGGGTAACCTGGCAGCTGCAGAGCTGCTGGGTCTCCCCCTGGCTGATCCGCTGGCTTTTCTACAAGCCCTGCTTGGCGGACGAGTTTTTGTGCTTTCCTATCTGGTCAGTGTTTTACTGGTGGTTGGCTTCTATTTTCTACTGGGTGGTCGCTCTTTCTGTGGCTGGGTCTGCCCGGTTGGTTTTATTACGGAACTTGCGGATCTGCTACGTAAAAAGCTGGGGACCGGCACGTACACGCTGCCACTGCAGGTCAATCGCTGGTCCCTTGTGCTGGTGCTGGTAGTGGTTACTGCTACCGGTGTTCCCCTCTTTGAACTACTCTCCCCGATCGGGATTATCAGCCGGGCGATAGTCTTCGGTTCATTGCTGCCGTTGTTGCTGGTGGTTGCAATTTTACTGGTGGAACTGCTGGTTGCGCAACGGGTCTGGTGCCGTTCACTCTGCCCGCTGGGTGGATTTTACAGCCTGCTGGCAACCAAAAGTCCGGTACGGGTAGAATTTTTATCTGACCGTTGTACTGATTGTAACGCTTGTCGCATAGTTTGCCCGGTAGAAGAAGTGCTGAATCCATCTCTGGAATTGAATTGTCCACAGGTAACGGCAGGTG
>CAZOTC010000218.1:0-4901 GCA_964582605.1 uncultured Geobacter sp.
CCTGATCGCCCCCCATGACCGGCATCTGGATGTCCATCAGGATGCAGTCATACGGTTGCCGGCTGAGTAGGTCCAGCGCCTGCCGGCCGTTTTCCACCGCCGTTACCGTGTGTCCCATCCTTCCCAGCACCTTGACGATAAACTGGGCATTGACCGGGTTGTCTTCAGCCAGCAGGATCGACAGCGTACGGTCTTCCTGCTGCGGGTCGTGGGCGGTGGCTGCGTTGCGCTGCTGAGGTTCCTGCTGTTCCGGTATCTCGAACGGCAGCTCGATATGGAAGGTGCTGCCCACCCCTTCCCGGCTTTCGGCCCAGATACGGCCTCCCATCAGATCTGCCAGACGGCGGCAGATGGCCAGCCCCAGCCCGCTGCCGCCGTAGCGACGGGTGGTGGAGTTGTCGGCCTGTTCAAAGGGGGCAAAGATCCGTTCCAGCAGCTCCGGGGCCATGCCGATACCGGTGTCGGCAATGCAGAGCTGGACCAGGGCACGGCTGCCGTTGCGTGATACCAGCCGGGCACTGATGGCGATAAACCCCTGCTCGGTAAACTTGATCGCATTGCCCAGCAGATTCAGCAGGATCTGGCGGGTCCGCAGCTGATCTCCCCGCAGCAGAGCCGGGATGGTGTCGGCAATATCGGTACGGACAGTGAAGTTTTTCTGGCGAATATGGAACAGTTGGCTGCCGAGCAGATCCTCAATGCATCGGCGCAGCGAGAAATCGGTCTGTTCCAGCACCATCTTCCCGGCCTCGATCCGGGAGAGGTCAAGGATATCGCTGATAAGGGTGATCAGGCTGTTTGACGAGCTTTCAATGCTGTCCAGGTACTGCTCCTGCTCAGGTGTCAGCTCGGTGGTGCGCAGCAGGTGGGACATGCCGATCACCCCGTTCATCGGAGTACGGATCTCATGGGACATGTTGGCCAGGAACTCGCTCTTGGCACGGCTGGCAGACTCTGCCGCATCCCTGGCCGCCACCAGGGCCTGCTCGGCCTGTTTGCGGTCCGTGATGTCGATGATGCTCCACACAACCCCGGTTGTGCCGTCCGGCATCTGCAGTCTGACCCCGGTCAGAAAAGACCAGACCAGCCCGCCGTCTTTCCGTTTGAGCGGATAATCGGCCTGCAGGTGGGTCTTGCCGTCCCGGGCCTTGATAAAGTTGGGAGCCCAGGCCTCGTAATGCTCCTGATCCAGATGCAGGATCCGCACGGACTGCCCCAGCAGCTCCGATTCGTCATAGCCGTACAGCTCGCACAGCTGCCGGTTGACCTTCAGGATGATCCGCTCTGCTGAGACGATCAGGTTGCCGGTGCCGTTGTACTCGAAAATGGTCTGCAGATAGTCGTGCTCCAGAGCCAGTTTTTCTTCGATCAGGCACCGTTCGGTGATGTCGCGCCCCACCACGATCAGCCCCTTGCGGTTACCGGCCTCATCAAAGATAGGGACCTTGATGATGTCGAAGGTCTTGCTGCTGCCGTCAGGACAGGGGATTACCTCGTCGGCCCGTGATGCGCTCCCTTTCTGCCAGGCGACCTCGTCGCTGGTCTCGCAGTTCAGAAAGGCCTGCTGATAGAAGCTGCTGTAGGCCGTCAGCTCGGAATCCCTTTTGCCCCGGTAGTCAATCCCCTCCAGCCGGAACAGCTGCAGGTCGAATTCGTTTGCCTCAAGCCATCTGCCCTGGCCGTCCTTGAAACAGACGATATCAGGCATGGCGTTGATCAGGGTCCGCAGCCGCTCTTCACTGTCGGTCCGCTCCTGATCGGTCCGTTTCCGCTCACTGATCTCTGCCTGTAAGCGGCGGTTCAGCCTACGGAAGATGACTATCAGGCCAAGCAGGAAAACAATAATGACAACACTGGCCAGCAGGCTGGCGGTCAGGGACCAGAGTTGCACGGCGGCCCTGTCAACTGCCTGAGCCGGGAAGGGCAGGCAGCAGAGCAGCAGACCGCAGAGCAGTATGCGTAGGATGGTGCATCCAGTCATGATGCTGTTTCCTTTGTTTCAAGCGGCAGTTCCAGACTGAAGCAGCTGCCGTTGCCCGGTTCTGAAGTAACCCGGATACTGCCGCCCATTAAAGCGGCCAGACGCCGGCTGATGGCAAGTCCCAGCCCGCTTCCGCCAAACGTGCGGGTAGTCGAGTTGTCGGCCTGTTCAAAGGGGTCAAAGATCCGGGACTGCAGCTCTACCGGGATGCCGATGCCGCTGTCGGTGACCTCGATCCTCAGCAGGGGGGGAGCCCCCGGTTCCGGTGTCGGCAATCGGGCCGTTACGGTAATCTGTCCCTGTTCCGTGAACTTGATCGCATTTCCCACCAGATTGAGCATAATCTGACGGAAGCGCAACGGATCACCCTTGATCTTGTCCGGCAGATCATCTACCGGCTCCAGCTGCAGCTGCAGCGACTTCTGCCGGGCTGCAGACTCCTGTAATCTGATGGTCTCCTGCAATGCCTGCCGTGGTGAAAACAGGGTTGACTCAAGCTCAAGCCGGTCTGCCTCGATCCTGGAGATGTCAAGGATGTCGCTGATCAGCTCAAGCAGCGTCTTTGAGCAGAGTTCCATGTTGATCAGATACTCCTGCTGTTCAGGTGAAAGACCGGTGTAGCGCAGCAGTTGCAGCATGCCGTTCAGGCCGTTTAACGGGGTCCTGATCTCGTAGGACATGTTGGCCAGAAATTCGCTTTTGGCCCGGTTGGCGGCATCCGCAGCATAGCGTGCATCCTGCAGCTGTTTTTCGTACTGCTTGCGTAGGGTGATGTCACGCGAAAGCACCACGAAGCGCGGACCGGTAGACGGTTCGCTGCTCTTGCGGGCAATTGACAGTTCAAACCAGCATTCTCCGGCCGGCACCGGCAGGCGGAGCTCGTGCCCATGGGATTGTCCGTCCCGGTGTGCCTCCTGCAGCGCCTGCAGGCAGCTGTCAGCCGCCTCGGGCGGCAGCGTATCCCGCACTGTTTTGCCCAGCAGCTCTTCAGCCGGAGCAGCCAGCAGGTTCTGATCCCGGGTAAAACAGTTATAGTAGCGGCCGTCAAGCCCCAGTTCAAACAGCAGATCAGGTACCGCCTGCACCAGGCTGTGCAGATTGTCCCGTTCCTGCTGCAATGCCTGCTCGGTTGCCAGATGCTGCTCCATCTGCAGGAACAGCAGACAGACCAGCAGCGTGGCAGGCGGGTAGAGCAGCAGCACCGGCCAGAGAATGGTGGCCAGTACCTTCTGGGTGATCTCCGGCGGCATCAGGAACATGCAGCCGATCATCCAGAGGTGCAGCAGCAGCCCGTACAGGTACAGCATCGGCAATGTGCTGAAACGGCTGTTGCCCTTGCGCAGGTAGTGCCAGACCACCCCGATGGAGGCGGTGCCGGTAATGACCGCCACACCGGCAACAGCGCCGACTCCGCCCAGCCAGTAGCGATACGCTGCGGCGATACCGGCGGCAACCAGTGCAACATACGGGCCGCCAAACAGACCTGCCACCGCCATGATGATCGAGCGGCCGTCAAAGATCAAGCCCGGCTGCAGGGTCATCGGGGTCATCATCCCCACCAGCGCCACGCAGCCGAACAGCAGCCCGGACAGCAGTTGCGTCGTCAGTCCGCCGGTTTTAAGCCGGCGCAGCAGCAGGCTGTGAACAAAACAGAGCGCCACCAGCAGGGCTATATTCTGGATCAGTGAGAGATAGATCATTTACGTCTCCGGGGGTACGGGGCGTTCAGCATTCCTGACCACCCGTGCCAGCTCGGCCGACAGCGTTTGAATCTGGAACGGTTTGGCCACATACCCGTCAAACCCTTCCGACAGCAGCCGCTCCCGGTCTCCGGCCATGGCATGGGCGGTCAGGGCGATGATCGCGGTATGGGTGTCTCCCCCCTGTTCCCGCTGCCGGATGAAACGGACGGCCTCGCGGCCGTCCATGACCGGCATCTGGATATCCATCAGGATGGCGTCGACCGAACCGGTCATCCAGTGGGCCACGGCCTGCTTGCCGTCTTCGGCACAGATTGCCTTCAGCCCCATTTTGGTTACCAGCCCGGCTGCAGCCTTCAGGTTGGTCAGGTTGTCCTCGGCAATCAGCACTGTCAGGGACGGCCCGTCCCAGGTCGGGAAGGAGGTCTGATCGCTGTCGGCAGGGGCGGTCTGCACGGCTCCGTTTGCGGAACGGAGCGGCAGTTCAAGGGTAAAGCAGCTGCCTTCGCCGGGGACACTGTCTACCCTGATGCTGCCCCCCATCCGTTCCGCCAGCCGGTGACAGATGGCAAGCCCCAGCCCGGTACCGCCGAACTTGCGGGTACTGGACATATCTGCCTGCACAAAGGGGTCAAAGATCCGCTTCAGGTCTTTGGGGTTGATGCCGATACCGGTGTCGCTGACCTGCAGCCGCAGACGCAGATCGTTGCCGCCGCAGGGGATCAGTTCCGCCGCAATGGTGACCCCTCCCTGCTCGGTAAATTTGACGGCATTGCCCAGCAGGTTGTTGATAATCTGGGTTACGCGCTTGCCGTCACCGATCACCAGCTGGTTCAGGCTGTCCGGCAGGCTGGTCGCAAGGGGCAGCCCCCGTACCTCAAGCGAGGTACGGTGCAGGGTCATCGAGAGCCTGATGCTGTCCAGCAGATTGAACGGCGCCGATTCGATCTGCATGCCGGATGCCTCAAGTCCGGCCAGATCCAGCAGGTCGTTGACCAGGGCCAGTTCATTGGCTGCCGACGACTTGATCATCTGCAGATATTCCTGCTGTTCTTCGGGCAGTTCAGACATCTCCAGCAACTGCACTCCGCCCATCACACCGTTTAACGGGGTACGCAGCTCATGACTCAGGGCGCCCAGCAGCTCGGTTTTGGCCCGGCTGGTGGCCTCGGCCATCTCCTTGGCACTGATCAGCAGCTCTTCAACCTGCTTGTGCTCAC
>CAZOTC010000219.1:0-4826 GCA_964582605.1 uncultured Geobacter sp.
GTTGGGTATTCACGCACTACAACACCCGGACCGGTACCCAGGTTAATCTTTTTCAGATCCTGGACAACCCAGCCGGCTTGTTCAAGCTTCCTATCAATTTCTAGCCGTGCCTTGGCTTCGGGGGTCATGTGCTGTCTCTTGAGCAGTATTCATTCAAACTTCATAACCACATGAAAACACGGCATGTGAATAGCACGGATTCCTGTTACCGGCAATCTATTCTCTACCTATGATACTTGTTAGATCTTGGTACGACTCAAAATCGTTCGGCTTACAGCCGTTCGAGCTGAGCACAGAAGGATGATCGGAGTATCTATCAGATTATTGTATGACCGCTGAGCAGCTCTATATCCCGGGGTGTATTCAGGTTGAGGAAGGCGGTTCCTTCAGGATCAAACTGTTGCAGTTCCGTGTAGGGAACATGGATGGTCTGCAGCATGGAACAGACAGCAGAGATTGAGAAACGTTGTTGTTCAAGCCGGTCGCGCATGGCCTCCAGACAGCTCTTGCGGTAACAGGCAAAAAGCGGCTCGGCACCATACTGACTTTCCGGGATGATCGCATCACTGTCCCCTCTCAGGCTGCAGAGGTGGCGGAGTATGGCCCGGTTGGGAAACGGCAGGTCGCAGGAGGTGACAAAGATATGCCCGGTACCGGCATGAAAAAGACCGGTATACAGTCCGCCCAGCGAGCTGCCGGGATACAGATCGGGAATAACCGGGAGACCATAGGCGGCAAACCGCTCCGGCCTGTCCCCGATCAGCAGCACCTGCGCAAAGGATTGCAGAAACGGCTCCAGTGCCCGTTCAATCAAGGTCTTCCCCTGAACGGTCAGAAGCGCCTTATCCTGCCCCATCCTGCGGCTCTTCCCCCCCACCAGGATGATGCCGGTTATGTCCTGAAAGGCCGGTGCAGTCATACGCTCACCACGGATCAGGGATGTTCGATCAGTTGAATGAACTCTTCACGCTTGACCTCATCAACAATCCAGGAACAGGCGGCAAAACAGCGATCTCTTGTTGTACCGGATACCACCGCGAACAGGACCGTATCACAGGCATTGATGCTGCCCAGCCGGTGGACCACCAGGACCTGGTTCAGCTTGAACTGCGTCTTCGCCTGTTCTGCAATCGCCATCATCCGGCTGTCTACATCAGCAACCAGAGGTTTCAGTTCGACACGGGAAAAGTCAGGCACTTGCTTGCCCGGACGCTTCACCCTGCCGTGATGCATGACCACGGTACCGGTCAGGTCGGTTTCCTTTGCAAGAAAGGAGCGGTACAGCTCCAGGCAGTCAAATTCCGTTGCTGATGCATAGGCGTTCGTCATTGTAGTCTCCCTCGAAGTCAATCTTAAAGCGGCATTTACTCACACAATGCCACTATGAACACAACGAAAATCAAAACCGTTCTAAAAAACTTTCGTCCAAATTATGGATTAACAGCGCTGTGGACACCCTGTTTCTGTAGTTTCAGCAACGGCAGCAAAAGAAGTAATGAGGTGACTCCGCCACATGCTGCAACAATAAAGGCCGATTGAAGGGTTCCAGTACTATCGGCCGCCCAGCCTGAAACAATTGGAGCAAGAAAGGAACCGATACCCAGATACAGCGACCAGGTCCCGAGGATGGCCCCAGCCGATTCTTTTGAGAAATAGTCCGAGGCACATGCAGCGTACATGCCCCAGCAGGCGCCGTAACCAACCCCGAAGAAAAAGGTGACAACCTGCAGTATTACTCCTGTACTGTAGGCCATCCCCAGGGCCCCTGCGGTAACAAGAGCCGCGCAAACCAGCATGATAATTGCGCGGCCAAAGGTGTCTGAAAGAGGCCCCAGCGTTAGTTTTCCGACAAGCCCGCCAATTCCCGTCAGTGTAACCAGAAAAGCTGCTGTTTCATACGGCATTGCAAGCTCTTTGCATGCATAGGTATTGAGAAAGGTAAAGGGTATGATTATGGCGAACCCGTTAAACAGGTACGCCAGCGCAATTATCCAGAAAAGCCGGTTGCTGAACAGCGATCTGTAGCTGACTGCCGGTTCACTACGCACAATACAGTGGTTTTTATCGGTTGCCAAACAATCAGGAGCCTGCCGGGGACGATGACGGATACAGACAAAGTTTACAACTCCAGCCGTAACAGCCAGCAGCCCAAGGAAAACCCACCCGGATTGCCAGCCTGATCCGGCCACGAAGAGCGGGATGAGTGTGCCGGCAGCCATTACCCCGAGAGAACTGCCGGCATCTACCAGGGAAAGGACAGTGCCTCGCATGGTGTCCTCAGTCCATCTCTGGGCGATCACCATGACCGGAGCCCAGCAAGCAGCTGCCCCCATCCCGGCCATGGCAAAAAAAACAGACGCCTGGACAACTGATGTTGCATGCTGCATGAGCAGCGTTCCCGCTCCCATGAGCATGACAAAAACGGTAAGCAGTATCCGCAGATTGCACCTGTCGGAGATAATCCCGATAACCGGCGACGACAGGCAGTTTATCGCAAAATATGAAGCGAAGATGGTGCCGGCCTGTGCCTTTGTCATGCCGAGCGGAGATAGCATTTCAGGCAGAAGTATGCCGTAACTGTACCGTATTGAAAATGCGGCAAAGGCAGTAAAAATACATGCTGCCAACACAGCTGCGGCTCGACCTCTTAACGAGTTGATTCCCATTTTGCTGAGCCTCTTGACTCTGCAGCTCACACAGGCCAGGAGATCGGTACCCTGGCCTGACCTTCTGAGAAGCCTTCTATGTTTCCCCAAACAGCCCGGAAAGGCGTCTCTTGAGAAGTGGTACATTCAGACCGGTCAGACCGAAATCACCACAGAGTACGTTGATAAATTCATCAAATGACGCCAACTCCCGCTCATACTCGCCAGTGGCCCCGACTCTGCGGAAAAGCCTGCCACGAAGCGTAATACGTCCTTCAGCGGTTGTAAGTGCAGCAACAGGCGCCTGCGTAAAAAACGAATCCGGGTGCGTGGAGGTGTAATGGTTTGCCGGAATAAAATCCTGAGGGCGCACAGGACAGAGAAGAACACTGTATAGATGTTTCCAGGTTGAGCCGGTTAATCGGGAAAGCATGACTTCTTGATTGTCGGCTTCTTCAAGGCGATAGCTGTCCGGTGTCTGGTTCATTGCCGCGTGAAAATGCCAGGGTAGCGGGTCTCTGAGTGTGCCTCCGCCAAAGCCTGCATCACAGAGGTAATACTGATTTTCCACCATCACGCGCAGGGCCATATGAGTGAGTGGAGGTGATTGCGCACCACTCGACCAGACTCTGCCAAGCAGGCGTTCTACCTTGTACCCGAGAGATTCATAAACCTCAGCCAGTAACCCGTTTAGCTCAAAACAGTAGCCGCCACGGCCCTGTTCAGCTATTTTTGCAAAGAGCGCAGGGGGGGCCAGGTCTATTGCGTGCCCCTCCAGGATCGCAAGATTTTCAAAAGGCACAGACTGAGTCATGGCCCGGTGAATCTCCCGAAGCCGACTGTGAGGTGAGTCCGGAAGAGAGGCAATGCCGATACGTCTAAGAAACCGTTCAATATTCATACAAGCCCTCTCGATCTTCCCTCAACAATCAGTCTGCCATAACAGCTGCCCAGCGCTGCTCTCCCTCCGGGCCTTCAAACATGGCCTGTGACCGTTCCTTAGCCCCGGCATAATCGGTAGGCAGGTCAAGCAACAGGCTCAGGGCATGCATGACCGGCAGATCAGCCTGCATGCCGTCATACTTCAGGACGCAGCTCAAGCAGTAAGCCACCAGACAACTTGCCCCTGTTTGCGTAAACTCGGCATGGCGTAGAGCGGTCAGCTCCTCAACCAGATCGGGGCGAAAGTGTGAAAGCTGCCCGCCACTGCCGCAACAGATAGTGTTCCTGCCGCTGTGGGGCATTTCAACAATCGTGTAGCCCTGCTGCTGTAAGGCGTCGCGCACCTGCCGGCCCACCTGCCCCGTCAACCGGTCAGGGCAGGAATCATGTACGGTACAGGTGACGCCCCTGACACTATCTGCGATTTTGAAGTCAAGGATATCGTACACGGACTCAACACAAATCCCGACAGGTTGCAGCAATTTCTGCAGATCGTAGTAACAGCCGGGACAGGCGGTAATGATCCGCGTAATACCATGTTCGCGGGCATAGCTGATCAGCTGTTCCTGCGCAGACTGCAGACGTTCCTGCAGCCCCAGCTGCTCCAGCAGTTTGCCGCAGCAATCGGTCCAGATGGCCTGACACGACGCCTGCTCCTGCAGACGTGCGAAAACCGCCCGCGTCAGGACCGGCGAATAGCTCATCAGGGTACAGCCGGGAAAGAAACAGGTGCCGGTAGCGGCAGTCGGGGCAACATCAGCATACTCAATACCGTACTGTCTGCGGTACATGGCCATGACGTTATTCGGCAGGTCTGGAAAGAGATAGCGGAATTGATCGACATCGAACTCACCTGATGCAACCGCCTCCCTGCGTTTTGCGGCAAACAGTTCACCGGGCCAGAGATCATGGGGACAGGCGGAACGGCAGCCACCGCAAAAAGAACAGCTGAGCGCATCACTAAGGGTTATCCCTTGTTGTGCCATCTCCCGGGGAGAACAGCCGGCGTCAGTCAGCAAACGACAACTGTCTGTGCAGAGACCGCATTCGGAACAGTGGTGTTGAAAAGCAATCCGGCTGGTGTCATGCATGGTGTCCATGGTGTCGGTACCTGGCAAGGTGATCATTCGCCGCCATCCGGCGCTGTTATGATGATGTCTGGAAGGATTGTCGCTGTGGACTGTTTGTACTGAGATAGTATTCACCTGACAGCGCCCTTGAATGGTTTGCGATTTACGC
>CAZOTC010000220.1:0-4815 GCA_964582605.1 uncultured Geobacter sp.
GGCATACAGGTTCAAGGCAGGCTCAAGCAGGATTGAGTCTTCGTTATGGGGCCGTGCCCGGCCCACATCGGTCAGCCCAAAGGCGGCTAGTTGCATGGCGTTCTCCTCTTCCCCCTCACCCCCGCCCCTCTCCCTCATGGAGAGGGAAATCTTTATCCAATCTTATGCAGACACATCTTGATATGCTCCACAACCTCCCGGCCGCTCTGGTAGCGCTTGGTCAGATCCTTGGTCATCAGACGGTGGGCGATATAGGCGCAGCATTGTGGGATATTGGGATCAACCTGGGTGATCAGCACCGGCGGTTTGTTGGCAATGGCATACATCAGCGCTGCGATGCTGTCGCCGGTAAACGGCTTCTGGCCGCTCAGCAGTTCATACATAGCCACGCCAAGCGAGAACAGGTCGGAACGGCCATCCACCTTCTGTCCAGCCACCTGTTCCGGCGACATGTAGCTGGGAGTACCCAGCACCGTACCGGTCTGGGTGGCGGATGATGTGGAAATCCGGGCAATGCCGAAATCGGCGATCTTGACCGAGCCATCCTTGAGCAACATGATGTTGGCCGGTTTGATGTCACGATGCACGATCCCCTTTTCATGGGCAAAGGCCAGCCCTTCCGCCACACTGCCGATGATCCGCAGCAGCTCTTTGGTCGGCAGCAGCTTGTCCTTTTTCACATAGGGGGTCAGGTCGGAACCGTCCAGCAGTTCCATGGCCACGTAAGCCAGGTCTTCTTCCTCGCCCACATCGTAAATGGTCACAATATTGGGATGGTTGAGGGTACCTGCTGCCTCAGCCTCACGGAAGAAACGCTTTTTGGTATCCTCCAGCAGGTCAGGATCGACCTCTTCAAAGCGGACGGTCTTGATGGCCACCAGCCGGTTGATCTTGGGATCTTTGCCCAGATAGACCACCCCCATGGCGCCGCGCCCCAGTTCCTTCTGGATCTCATACCGACCGATGGTGGGGGCTGATACCGTAACGCCGCCGGGACCGGCAATGATAGTGCCTTCACGCCGACCGGTGCCGCCAAAGATCATGGTTTCGCCTGCCACCTTCATGGTGGCGATCCGTTCCTTGATATCCTTGTAGTCACCGGCGGTCAGGATATGCTCGTACACCGCTGCCGATTTGTTGAACATCCGCTTGCGTTCAAAATCCAGGGCCAGGTTATAGAGCAGATCCTTGACGGTCTCATCCTCAATCGGACATTTGCGGAACTTCTCAAAGGCCAGATCCAGCAACCCCTGCCCCTGGAAAGAAAGCCCCAGCATCTTGTTGGTCTCGATACTGTCGCTCTCCACCAGCTCATTACGCTGTTCGGTCACCATGTAGCGCATCGAAACCAGCGCGGTGTAGCCGATCCCCAGCAGCAGTGTCGGCCCCACCATCCCCAGCCAGATCCCCTGGGCGCTGAACAGCCAGACCGCAACACCATTCCAGATCAGCAACAGCCCGGCAGCAATCCCTGCGCTCATGCCCGCCTTCAGACGAGGCATGGCCAGGGCCAGGAACAGGCCAAACAGCAGTATGACACCCGGTTCAGCCCAGCGCGCCCAGGACGGACGGGCAATAGTGTTATTGTTCAACAGGTTCTCAATGACCGTTGCCATCACCTCAATACCGGGATAGGTGGACTGGAACGGCGTCACCGTGAAACCGGCAATACCGGTGGCTACCGGCCCGATCAGGACGATCTTGCCCTTGAACTGTTCCGGCTTGATGCTGCCGGAGGCCACATCAAAAAATGAATAGGTCGGGAAGCTGCCAAAACCGCCACTATAGCTGATCAGCATCCGGCCCCGTTCATCCAGCGGAATCGAAAGCCGTCCGGCTGACAGACGATCAGCAGCAATGCTTACATCCTTTGGAGCGATCCTCAGGTAATTCAGGGTGGCCTGCAGCGCAAAGGAAGGGAACAGGCGGCCGCGGTAATGGATCACCAGCGATTCGCGTCGCACTGTACCGTCACTATCAGGCAGGATATTGATATGTCCCAGGGAAAGGGCCTTGTCGGCAAAGGCAGGGATCGGTGCCGCCACGTCACTTGCCTGCAGCAGACCAGCCGGGTTTGGCTGTTCTTTTGACGCTTTTTTCAAATATTCAGCCAGATTCGGGTCTGCGTTTCCTGCCTGATCCCCCAGAGTAAAAAACAGAGGCAACATAACCTTATTCGTTATCGTCAGTGCCTCTGTCAGCAGGGCGTCATTATCCAGTCTTTTCTCAGACTGGCTGATGGCATCCAGCACCGCCTGACTGCCCCCCAGCTTGACCACGGTTTCATGCAGCGCCTTCAGTTCCTCCAGACCGGAGTTTTTATCCGGTTCGGTATAGAGGATGTTGGTGCCGATCAGGGCCGGTTCATAACTGGCGATCTGGGCCATCAGTTCAGCCATATAGCCCCGTGGCCAGGGCCAACGCCCCAGCCGCTCAATACTGGCGTCATCAATCGTTACCAGCACAATCGGGGCCTGTGGTTTTTTGGCCCTCAGCCGGGCCCGCAGATCGTAGGTTTTGTATTCCAGTGACTGTAGCGGGTACCACTGCACCAGTGTTGCCGGCAAGAACACCAGGGTAAGCAGACCGGCCACCACCCAGTTGGCATGTTTAATCTTGGGGATTTTCATGGGAGCTCCACACAGCGGTGATACAGGTCAGTGTAACGTAGAAATAGAGTTGTGCAAGTTATTCCGATTCCAAATCAAGGATGATATCAAGGCGGCGAGGATTGAGGCGACGAAGGCGTACAGGCAGTACGTTGAGGAGCTGAAGACGAGCCAACGCAGAGAGCGCCTTGAGTTGGAATTGGAATCACCCCAGATGCAGCTCATCCAGTGACAACCGGTAACCGGGCAGAAAATGATCCAGAAAATAGAGCACCTCGGGCAACGGACTCTTGCGCAGGTTTTCCAGATGCTCATCGCCGGCCCGCTTGAACTCGAGGTTGCCCGACTTTTCCTCTTCAATGCACTTGATCAGGGCCGCAATCTTGTCGGCCGCCTTGATAACCGGCTGATACTCCTGGTCCTGCTCCTCAAAAAAGAACAACGGCTCGTAGACGGTTGCCAGCTCCGGCGGCAACATGGCCAGCAATTTTTTGCGAGCACGGTCTTCCAGCTGATGGAACGACTTCTTGAAGTTCGGATTGAAATACTTAACCGGAGTCGGCATGTCGCCGGTAAAGATCTCGCTGGCATCATGGAAGATACCGTACATGGCAGCCAGATTCGGGTCCAGCGTACCGCCGTAAAAGGTATTGCGGATCACCACCAAGGCGTGGGCCAGCATTGCCACATCCAGGGAATGCTCCTTGATATTCTCCGGCTGGGTATTACGCATCAGCCCCCAGCGGTTGATGTACTGCATCCGGGCCAGAAAGGCGAAAAAGTCGTGACGGTCATCGGACATGGTTGTCGGCATAAGTTCAGCTTTCATTTCAAATTGAGGCGTATGTTGCAAAAAAGCAATCAAGCTCATTGATCCAGCCCTGCTTGCTATCTTCATCGGCAAAACTGGCCTCAAAGCTGTTGCGGGCCAAGCGGTACGCCTGCTGTAGCCCAAGCTCCGGCAAGGCGGCAAAGGTATCAGTGTAATTACGGTTCAGATAGCCGCCAAAATAGGCGGGATCATCAGAGTTGATGGTTGCCATGACACCGGCAGCCAGCAGCTTGCCGATAGTATGGGCAGCAAGGGCTGGGAAAACACACAGTTTTACATTGGAGAGCGGACAGACCGTCAACGGCACCCGCTGCCGTACCAGCCGCTCGACCAGCCGGGGATCATCCAGACAATGCACGCCGTGGTCAATCCTTTCTGCCTGCAGCAGATCAAGGGCATGACAGATATACTCGGCGCTCCCCTCTTCTCCGGCATGGGCCACCAGGTGCAGCCCCAGACTACGGCAGCGTGTAAAGACCCGTTCAAACTTCTCCGGCGGATTACCTCGCTCACCGCTGTCAAGCCCTACCCCGATAAACTTGTCGCGGTACGGCAGCGCCTCTTCCAGGGTTGCAAACGCCTCTTCCTCGGACAGATGACGCAGAAAACAGAGTATCAGCGAGGCACTCAGTCCCAGTTCGTCCCGCCCACGGCGCAGAGCCCGCTCCAACCCGTTGACGACGGTCCCAAACGCAACACCTCTGGCCGTATGGGTCTGGGGATCAAAGAAGATCTCGGCATGGCGTACATTATCTGCACTGGCACGCTGCAGGTAGGCCCAGGCCATGTCGCAGAAATCATCTTCTGTCTGCAGCACGCCGGCCCCGGCGTAGTAGATATCCAGAAAGCTCTGCAGATCCGTAAAGGCATAGGCTGCACGAAGCTCTTCAATGGTTTTGTAGGGCAGTGTCAGTTGATTGCGGGTTGCCAGCTGAAAGATCAGCTCGGGCTCCAAAGAACCTTCAATGTGGATATGCAGCTCTGCCTTCGGCATTCGGCGCAGGATTTCCTGCAGATCATCTCGCAGGATATGATTAACATTCATGGACTGGCTCCTCCGCTGTATCCGGTTTGTCACCGGGCGACTCATACCCTCTCAAACGTCTCAAACAGCGTCTTGTAATCGTCCAACGCAAACCGGTCGGTCATGCCGGCCAGATAATCGGCCACGGTCCGTTCCACCCCGTTCTGCTCAATCCGGCGATGGTACTTGGGCGGCAGCAGGTTGGGTCGTTTCAGATAGGTCTCAAACAGTTTGCTCAGGACATGCTCGGCCTTGACCCGCATCTTGTCCACCTTGTGGTGGCGGTACAACTTCTCTTTCAGGAACTTCTTCAGGGACAGATTTTCCTGCTCTACCAGCGGGCTGAAATG
>CAZOTC010000221.1:0-4799 GCA_964582605.1 uncultured Geobacter sp.
GGCGTACCTCATAACACCACCTCGAATGTTGTGCCGCTCAGGTCGATCACTTCCTGGACACCCACGCGCGTTTTAGGGTCAAAAAGGGGGGGTCTATCCGTAACAGCGTAACAAGCCAATGATTCCGTATTTTTATCCGTTACGTTAAGCGTTTTGCTATCCGTAACAAAATCCGATGTTACGCTTGTATCCGTAACATTTGCGCTCAGGTAACGGGAAAAGGCATCCTCAAACTGTGTCAAGCTATACCCTTTGGACATGCCGGTCCCGATTCTAAGCGTGGTAGAATGCACCCCGAATTCCCGCAACCGTCCCGCCAGTTGTCGGGCTGTCATCGGCTTGCCGCCCCGGTTGTAGGTCAGCCAGGGTGCTTCAGTATCATCGAACAGCGCCGCCAGCAGGTCCACCGTGCTGATACGGTCAACCTTGCACTCTTCAAATGCCTGCTTGATATCCTGCAACAGCTCTATGCTGGTGGAGACGGTCGGCGCAGATGTGCCTGAGATAGACAAGGCTGCTTTTGTGGCAGTGTCCAACCAGTGACCACCTGCAACCGTGGCGATAGCAAGCAGGGGTTCCCAGTTGTCCTGTTGGCGGTCGTTCAGTTGTCCAGGTAGTACCGGCCTGCATTCCCGCAATGCTTCCCTGTTATCTTCAGCAAACCGGGCCAACATAGACGATAGACGGGTGAACAATGCCGGGTCGCAGTACCGCAGCCGGTCAACCTGTTCATGGTCCAGCTTGCGCCGCAGTTCCAGCACAAGGGACCTGTCCGTCAGTGTCCCAGCAATCTTGCTTGCGCTGATCCCGGCGATTGCCTTGAATCCCCAGGTGGAGAAGCGTTTAGGTTCGTGATTGTCACCTTCAGTGCGGATGATAAAGGCTGAATCCCTGGTGTGTCCTGAATTCAGCACAAGGCGCATCTCTTCGTTGTCCTTCATAAATGCGTCAGCTTCATCAATGAACAGGGTAGGAGAATACTTTTCCACGGTCCTGAATACCGCAGCCGATGAAATACCTGCGGCCTGTAGGGGTCTGAACGACAGCTTACCCATGAAAGACAAGAGCTGAGACTTGCCGCAACGCATCTCAGGGGCTGTTATCATGGCAATTGGGGCCACCTGTGCGACATCAACAAACCATGTTGCTGCGATCCAGAGTGTCACCGCCGTAGCTGTATCATCCTTGCAGACAATGAACCGCTTGACGGTTGCCTTGATCTCATTCAGCAGGGCCGCGCCGTTGACAGGTTCCGCGTGGGGGTCCACCTCATCGAATATCAGGCCGTTGGATGTTTCTGCCTTGCGATCCGCTGCAACCAGCTTATCAAGTACCGCAGCCCGTATTCCCAGTGTTGTGGCCGCTGTTGTCCTTAACCGTTCGTACTGCACAACCGGCATAGAGGCCAACCGCCGCAACTCCTGCTCAATACCCGGCTCCGCTTCTCGCTCGCCTTTTTGGGCGACCTTGTCAGGGATCGCTGCCGTTCCCAGTTGACGTGCCACCTCTTCTAATCCGGCGGACTGGTGCAGGTCGTTGAAGTCGGTTCCGGTGATACCGTCCGGCATGGTTGGAACCGCCAGGAGACCACCAGCTGCATTTGCCGCTTCTGCTGCATCACGTTCCCCGTTGCCCAAGTCTGACAAGATCATCAGCTTTGCTGCTGGATAACGCTTTCTCAGCGACAAGGCTACAGGCTTCAGATTGCCGCAACCAAAAGCCGCAATGCCGATGCTGCCGGGGATCGCTGCCACCGCTGAAAGGACCGTTGCCGCGCCTTCACCGAGCATAATGGTGATGTCCGCCGGTAAATTGTCGGGTAATTTTTCCGTTGCCCAGTACTTACCCCCACGCTGACCACCTGCCAGTGCAGACTTTCGCCCGGCGGAATCAATCATCTCAATGCTGCTGATTCCGTCATGGTCCCATACCGGCAACAAGAGAATATCTCCTTGGAGCGGTTCACCCTTTGCTTGTGGCGCGTAGCCGATCATTTTCACAAGAGCCTCATGGGGTATTACGCGCATGGTGCCGGTTGCTCCCGCCTGTTTGTGTGTCAGATAATCGTGTCCGACAAGTGCCGCAGGCGTTGAATGATCTGAATTCATCACAGCCCTCGCCGTGTCTGCTGCTTTCTTCCGGCGATCGGCCTGCTCTTGCGCTGCCTTTTCCATTTCCTGCTTTTGTCTGCTTTTCCGTGCTGCAAGTTCTTCAGGAGACAGGCCGCTATCAGATCGGGACCAGAAGCACTGTTTCTCGTTGGTGACAAAGTTCGTAGCTATACCACCCTCGCCATCGGCATAGAGTTTGATGGTACCGCCGTCACTGTGGGGCTTGCCTTCTACTTCCAGACGATGAAAGCGTCCGTCAGCCGGGGTTGGCTTCCATACAAGCAACAGATCACGACAGGCCTGCTGTGCTGCCGCCGTTAAGGTGTCGTATTCGATCATTGCCGCCCCCTTCCCGATACCCTGGACGCCTCATGATAAAGCCGGGTTCTGGTCAGCAGCAGCGCCTTTGCAGGGAGTGCCGCCCCCCGCTCGTAAGCGACAATCGCGTCACGGAGCTGTTCAGTGTCGGCGAAGTCAAATACAGCTTTACCTGCATGTGCGGAATAGTAGGTTGCAACGGAGTGGTTAACAGCGAGGAATGCAGCAAGATTGATGTCTGATGTCTCGAATCGGGGCATGATCAAATCCCCCTTTCTGTGTGGTGCTTGGGGGGTAGCCCCGTTGTTGCGTAGTATTCCCATTGATGTTTCATCGTTCTGATCCTTCCTGCCGTCACGGCGGTAGAGAATACCGGCATCATACCGGCTATGGTGCAGCCCTGCCCGAAACAGACAGGGCCGATGTGGTTATATGGTCACGCAGAATACCAGCAGTGCCAGGAATGCCAGCAAAGCCGCTGTGTCAATCAGCAAGCCTGCTGCCCTGCCATGCCGTAGCAGTGTGTTCATGATGTGATCTGTAATCGGGTTGGTGTAGGTAGTCATGGTCAAGCCTTCCGTTGGGGAAACTTGACAGGCGGGGGTGTTCTGCTGTAGGTTCCTGCCTGTCAAATCCGCGTAGTATATGGCCTGTAAAGGATTCCGCCCTTTGCAGGCCGCTTTCGTTTAAGCGCCTTTTGCCAGCTCTGCCAACCTGCCCCGTGCCTCAAGAATGAAGTTTGACACCACTTCGGGATGCTGGCTGTTTACCGCAGCCTCAAACAGCGTGCGGTCAAGCTCTTCAAAGGCATCACGCCGGGTTGTGGCCTCGGGTTCTTCGGGTTGGTCGGTCAATGCTGCCTTGTTGGGTTGCTTGGGCATAAATACTTCATACCATTCGGATTCATCCTCTAATCGACGGGCGATCACATCCAGCATAGCCCCGATGCGGTAAATAGCAGTGGCATCAGGGGCATATTGTTCTTGTGGGGTTGTGCGTAAGGACTTTTCATACATATCCATCAACTCGTTACTGGAATGTGCTGTCAAAATTGACAGCCTGTTCAGCGCCTCTGCTCTTGTTTTGATGAATTCAGTCTGGTGGCTCATAGTCTCAAATCTCCTTGGTTTTCCCCTAAAAAGGGGTTAATGGTGATCCCTGTAAAAGTGAGAAAATCTCACTTATCCGGCGGTGGTGCAGATGATCTGCCTGCAATAATCTGCTACTGATATACCCGCGCTCTTTGCCCGTTGGCGTAGATCCTCTGTCTTTGCCTGCATCAATTCACGCAACATCTTTGTTCTACAGTTACACATTTGATTGGTCCTTTCTGGCAGTTAGGCTGCCTGCTGCTGCGTGGTGTGCTGGTACTCCTGCTGGCCGTCAATCCATTTCTGGACTGTTGACAGCCTATAACGGACTGATTTTCCGATCTTCACGAACGGGGGTGCATTACTGGTGCCGTGCACTCGCGCCCTGTTCAGGGTGGTTACTGCTTGCCCGGTAATCTGCGCTACCTGCTGAACTGTAAGCAGACGGTCGCCTGTGATATTCTCTACTGCTGCTGCCATTGGTGGGCCTCCTTTGTTGTTGTAGTTTTTGCTTTGTCAGGATACTATCCAAAACAGAGACATTCACTTACAAACAAAGCTAAACTATACTAAACAAAACATCAAGTGGAATTATGCTGACCAATGCAGAATATTTAAAAGACAAGGGAAATCAGTCTCTTATCCTTGACAGAATTGTTTCTGAGTTGAGGGGAAGAGGTGTGTGGGGGACTAGGGGTCTGTATACCAGCATGGCCCATGCAATGGGGTTTTCTCCTGCTTATATTGGCCAGGTTTTGGCTGGAAAGAAACCAATAGCAGAAGAGTTTTTTGGCAAAATAAAGGAATATCTAGGTGTTAGCGATTCTTGGTTAAGAGGGGAGAAAGTTACGCTTGGTGAGTCTGCCCAAATGGTTATGTCGCGTAGATACCTGCCATCGCCTCTTAATCAACTTGAGCAGGATGTGAGGCGGAAGAAGCTCATAGCCGACACAGCAAAATTTAAGACCATAGTGGATGAGGTCAAAAAATTAACGATTGATGAAATAGAGGATTTGCGCAGCGTTTTGGATAAAATACTTGATGATATGTGTGAAGACCGCGATAGACTTGAAAGAGAATCAACACCAAAGGGTGCCATTTCAAATACTACCCCGCCGGAGAAGATCACAAGCAAGCCTCAGACTGAGGACGGCCAGGCATCATAATATGTCGGAGCAATCGCGTTTGAAACGCGGGTGGTATCTGATCACCAATAAGCGGATTTGAAATCGACAAATGGCAAAGGTGATCAGAGTTCACCTCTTCCCCTTTTTGGGGG
>CAZOTC010000222.1:0-4786 GCA_964582605.1 uncultured Geobacter sp.
CCCTGCCGCTGGGAGCGCCCCTATATACCCTGGTTGAGGAGAGGTATGTTACTGAGGTATAATTGGCTTTTTCCAATAATCGGGCAAAGAGTCCTACGTGCGCTTCTGCGGTCTCATAAGGGCGGCTTCTGAAATCGGCAGTCAATCCTATGGCATAAATAACCGTTCCAAGGTCCTGCTCAAAAATTTCAGTACTCTCCCGGCCCGGTACGTATACCGTACACCCCAACCCGCGGAGGTGGTATGCCAGCCGGGAGCCAATGAACCCGCCGCCGCCAAGCACCGTAACAGATTTCTGACTACTGTCGGTAACCATAGCGCTTCAGAGGATTGCCCGCATAGATGCCGTATGGTTCCAGCTCTCCTTTGATGACTGATCCTGCCGAAATAACGGCACCCTGTCTGATGTAGGCGCCCTCAAGAATGACACAGTTAGCGCCGATCCAGACATCATCCTCAATAACAATACCACTCCTGCCCCCAAAGAGAGGAGAGGGTTGTACGAACCCCTGTTCCCGTATAAGCTGGTCACGGGAACGATATTCATGGGTCGTAGGTGAAAATGTGCAGTTGGCTGCCACAAGCACATTCTTGCCAAAGGAGATACCATTGCCGGTGTAAATGACACAACCGGAGTTTATAACGCTGTCTGCACCGATAATCAGATCTCCTTCTCCACCGGCAGGCTTGATCTTGACAAAGGAATCAATCACCACTCCGGCCTCTATGATAATCTGTGTCCCTCTTGTCGAGTCCTCAATATCGGCAAGGGGTGATATACGGGCATCCGGAGAAATCTGTAACATCGGTTTACACGCCTTTCCATTGTTCGATATACTGTGCCATATCACCGATATTTCTAAAATGCATCTGTTCTTGTGGTGTGATTTTCAAGCTGAATTTCAGCTCGATAGCCAGCATCAACGTCATATTTGACAAAGAATCCCAGCCGTAGATATCTTGTGCCGTCATCTCGGGGCGCAGCACCAGCTCCGGATCATCAAAAACTTCACGAAAAATGGCTTGTAGTTCCTCAAACGTGGTCATGCATCCTCCAGGGTTGAAAGGTCGCCTTCCGGCATTCCCAGATGACGGGCCCGCAAGACTCTCCGCATAATCTTTCCGCTTCTGTTTTTTGGCACCCGCTCCACAAAGCACACCTCCTGCGGCGTAGCGATTGAAGCAACCCGCTTTGCCACGTGCAGACGGACCTTCAATGCCAACTGCGGCGTTTGCTCTACACCCTGATGCAGGCAGATATAGACCACCACCTTTTCATACAGCAGTTCATCCGGTATCCCGAGGGCCGCGGATTCTGCAATCTCCGGCAGTTCCAGCAGGGCGCTTTCAATTTCAAAAGGACTTACCAGGTGCCCGGCGGTGTTGATAACATCATCACTGCGTCCGACAAACCAGTAGTAGCCGTCATTGTCCTGCCAGGCCATGTCCCCGGTCAGGTAGTAGCCGTTACGGAACTTACTGCTATACGCTGCCTGATTATGCAGGTAGGTGACAAACATGGAGGGCCAGCCGGTTTTAAGACACAGTTGCCCCTGCTGGTTGGGGGGGAGAGGATTCCCTGCATCATCCAGAATCGCCGGTTCTATCCCGCAGGCAGGTGTCCCCATGGAGCCGGGCTTGACATGCTGGCCAGGACGGTTGGCGATCATGATAGCTCCGGTTTCGGTCTGAAACCAGGTATCATAGATCTGTTTACCAAGGGCAGTCCGTCCCCAGACAATGACTTCAGGGTTAAGGGGTTCTCCAACACTGAAGATGGTGCGTAGCGCAGCCAGAGAGTGCTTTTGGAAGAGTTCTTCCGGCTCACGCATCAGCATCCTCAGGGCAGTGGGGGCCGTATACCAGGTCGTAATCTGTTCCTGTTCCAGAATGGTCAACCAGTGCTCTGCATTATAGCCACCTTCAAAATGCACCTGGGTGATACCGGCGCTCCAGGGACCGATGACGCCGTAGGTTGTACCGGTTATCCAGCCCTGATCTGCCGTACACCAGTAGCGGTCTGCCGCTGTCAATCCAAGAACTTCGGTAACGGTGGCGTACTGATGCAGGATTCCGCCGTGGGTATGCAGCACCCCTTTGGGCCGTCCGGTTGAACCTGAGGTGTAATGCAGCAACGATGGTGTTTCAGGTGGCGTCATCGCCACTTCAAAGTGCGGCTCTGCCTGTTCCAGCAAGCGATCAAAGGGCAGCATCTCTGTCGGCAGTGAGCCGGCATCACCGGTTACCAGTATTTTTTGCTGTGCTTGCAGTCCCTTACATGCTGCAGCAAGTCTCCGGAGATACCCCTGACAGGTTATGACCCCTGCCGCACGAGAATCCTCCAGGCGTTCACGAATAGCCTCTTCACCTATGTTGGGAAACAGTACAGCGACGATTAACCGGAGTTTGAGTGCCCCCAGCAGTGCGACGAAAAGCTCCGGGCGTTTGGGCAGAAAGAGGAACAGGACGTCGCCTGCCTGGAAACCCTGCGACTGAAGCATGACTGCACAGCGGTTGCTTGCTTCGTCAAGCTGCTCAAACGTATAGGTCTGTGGTGTCAGATCTGCGCCCAGCCAGTGCAAGGCTGTCTTGCTGCCATACCCCGAGGCGCACTGCTGCTCCGTGCACAACTTCCCGATATTATAATTACCATTTAGTATTTCTAGTAAAGTATTTGCCATATAGTCCGTTTGTGGAGGTAACGGGTGAGTCTGATCACGGGAGGATTACAAAGTAACCGCGTTCATCTGCCAACAGTTCCGGTGCGTTGTGGGTTATTCCCTTAACTTATGAAAAGAATTATATATTAAATACTATATCGTATTTAGCAACAAGCACTATAAAAGCCTCAGTTGCGGTACTGCAGTAACAAAACGCCCACCCCATTCCCGGATCTGGCATTGCTGCTCCATTACCTCTCCGGCAATATTCCAGGGCAGGATCAGAACCAGATCAGGCTGATCCTGTTTTAGCCGTTCTTCCGAGACAATCGGAATCCTGCTGCCAGGGAGAAATCGTCCCTGCTTGGCCGGGTTTTTATCCACCACATAGGGGAGCAGATCCGGACGCACACCGGCAAAATTCAACAGCGTGTTGCCTTTGGCTGCTGCACCATAGGCCGCTACCTTGAGGTTTTGATTGCGGGCATCAAGCAGAAATGCTAACAGCCGATTTTTTACCTGCTCTGCTTTGGCCTGAAACGCTTCATAAAAGGCACTACTATGCATCCCCGCGGCGGCCTCATGTTGCAGAATGGTGTCTGGCCGGCCGGTTCGCTGCCGTACTCCGCTGGATGCCCGCTGGGCGTAAACCCGCAAACTTCCGCCGTGGGTCGGAATCTCCTCGACATCGAAGATGGAGAGCCCATTTGCGTTGAACACCTTTTCAACCGTTGTAAGGGAAAGATACGAATAATGTTCATGGTAGGCAGTATCGAACTGATTTTCCAGCGCCATGTTCAACAAGTGTGGAAACTCAAACGTTGCCACCCCGGCCGGCTTAAGCAGAAGTGCAAATCCGGCAACAAAATCATTAATGTCCGGCACATGGGCAAGAACATTATTGGCCGCCATAAGATCTGCAGACCTGCCGGCTGCAGCCAGTTCTTCAGCCAGCTCAACGCCGAAAAACCGTTCAACAATATCAATTCCCTTTTCTTTTGCTGCAGCGGCAGTACTGGCAGTCGGCTCCACGCCATAGCAGGGAATACCTGCCTTTTGTACATACTGCAGCAGATACCCGTCATTTGCAGCCACCTCAGCAACAAGGGAATCAGCATCCAGATGCAGCAGCTCCTGCATCTTTGCAAGGTAGGCCTGTGCATGCGCAAGCCATGAGGAGGAAAAAGAGCTGAAATAGGCGTAGTCCTGTGTGAACAGCTCCTCACGCCCGGCATGATCCTCGGTCTGCACCAGCCAGCATTGTTCGCACACCAGCAGGCGCAACGGATACCACTTTTCAGGGGTTCGCAGCCCGGCCTCGGTAAGGTATGCATTCGATGGGGGGGCTGAACCCAGATCGAGAAATGGTAATTGTAATGTACTTCCGCAGTGGCGACAGTTCATGATGATATCTCACCCAGGTGCCTTGCAAGGCGGCTAATCAAATCTACATGATAATGGATGCCTTGCTGACGCATCGCGTGTGCAGCATCACAAAATGAAGGGATCAAACCGCCCACTTTGGCTTTGGCCAGCACACCAAGAGTACCGGTAACCTGCAGACCAAGGTACTCAGCAACACGACGACCAAGCCGTTCATCCATAAGCACCCTGTCAGCAGTGTATTTTTTGGCCAGAAAGAGAGTCTGCTTTTCCCCGCGATCCAATTCAAATATGATTGGCAGACCAGATGTTGTTTCGTCTGCAACTGGTACAACCCAGTTCAGAGAGCGCAAGTCAGGCACCAGAATCCGACCGCCTTCGGCACATTCTGCAATCACGGATTCTGCTACATGTACTTGTTGAAAAATCTGTGGCAGCAGTTCAAGCTGACCGATACTTGCGAGTGCTATAAACGGAGTTGTGTTAGAAAATATTTTCAAAGCAGAGAAATCTCCCTGTTAAACTCATCATCCGTGTTTTCGAGCAGGTTTGCCTCTCCTGCCCGCATAGCCTTCAGCAAAAAATGAATACGGGGAACTCTAAGCCAGTTTGCCGCCATGCCCGAGGACAGACGTCCCTCACGAAACAGGGCTATTGCTGCTTCCTCTTGTATCAAGGCGGCAAATTGGGGGGCGTCCAGATGTAACCCTAAAAGAATCTCTGGTGGGCACACTATCTCAACA
>CAZOTC010000223.1:0-4695 GCA_964582605.1 uncultured Geobacter sp.
GCCCGGCTGCTGGCCGAACGGTCCCGGGAGTTCGCCGTGCTGGAATCGATCGACCTGTACGAGACCCTGACCCATCGTCATCATTGTGAGGGTCGGCTTGACGAGGCCGAGTTTTTGAATGAGTTTAGCTATCTGAAGCAGGCCCGCTACGTGGATGCCCACGATCCGTTGACCGATCCGCGTACGACAGGCTATGTTGAGGCGTACCTGAAGCCGCTTAACATCACCTCGATGCTTGACTGTGCCATTGTCTCCGGAGGCCGTGTGATGGGGGTGGTCTGTTTTGAACATGTGGGGCGTCCTCATTACTGGGATCAGGACGAGATCAGCTTCGGCTGCCAGGTGGCTGACCAGATCGGCATGGCATTGCTCAGTCAGGAACGACTGATCGCCTTGGATCAGACCCTGGCTGCCAACCGTGACAAGGATGCGGTGCTTGAACATCTGGAAGAGCTGGTGTCGCTCCGTACGGCAGAGCTTGAATCAGCGATCAGGGTTGCAGAAACAGCCAGTCGGGCCAAGAGCGAGTTTCTGGCCAACATGTCCCATGAGATCCGCACCCCGATGAACGCCATCATCGGCATGACCTACCTGCTGCGCAGTAACGCCACGCCGCACCAGCAGCAGCAGCTGGACAAGGTGAGCAACGCGGCCCGGCATCTGCTGGGAATCATCAATGACATCCTTGATTTCTCCAAGATTGAGGCCGGCAAGCTGCAGCTTGAACTGACTACCTTTGATCTGGGGCAGGTGATCGGCACGATCTGCTCGCTTTTGGCTGAAAAGGTTGATCAGAAGGGGCTGGAACTGGTGGTTGACCATGCCGGTCTGCCCACCTTCCTGTATGGTGACGGCCTGCGCCTGGAGCAGATCCTGTTGAACTTTGCCGGTAACGCCATCAAGTTTACCGAATCCGGCACGGTCTCCCTGCGGGTCCGTCAGCTGATGGAGGATCAGGACCAGATCCGGCTGCGTTTCTGCGTCAGCGACACCGGCATCGGCATGACCGAAGAACAGCAGGCCAGGGTCTTCAACGCCTTTGAGCAGGCCGACAGCACCACCACCCGCCATTATGGCGGCACCGGGCTGGGGCTGGCGATCTGCCGTCGTCTGGTAACCCTGATGGGAGGGCGGATCGGGGTAGAGAGCAGCCCCGGCAGCGGCAGCAGTTTCTGGGTGGAACTGCCGTTCGGCAAGGTGAGCGCTGATGCTGCCGCAACTGCGCCGACCTCCTTCAGGTCGGCCACACGGGTACTGGTGGTGGACGATAATCAGGAGACCTGCGAGGCGCTGCTGCATATGCTGATCAGCCTCGGCCTGGAAGGTGCTGCCGTTACCTCCGGTGCAGCTGCCCTGACTGCGGTCAGCGAGGCGGATCGGGACGGTCTGCCGTTCAGCGTGGTGCTGCTGGATCTGATGATGCCGGGTCTGGACGGCAATGAAACCGCTCTCCGGCTGCAGGGGCTGCCCCTTGGCACCATGCCGCAACTGGTGCTGATCAGCGGAATCAGCAAGGACAGCTCTGGTGAGCTGGAACAACACGGTTTTTCTGCCTTCCTGGGCAAGCCTATCACCCCCTCTGCGTTGCAGACTACGCTGCTGCAGCTGCTGAACGGTCAACCGGTCCACTACCCGAGGGATCAGGAACTTGAGCAACAGCTGTACCGCCATGCCGGTCAGCATCTGCTGCTGGTGGAGGATAATTCTCTGAATCAGGAGGTGGCGCTGGAACTGCTGCGGGCTGTGGGGCTGCAGGTGGATCTGGCCGAAGACGGGCTTGAGGCCTGCACTATGGCGGAACAGAAGCAGTATGATCTGATTCTGATGGATATCCAGATGCCGGTTATGGACGGTCTTGAGGCCACCCGCCGGATACGCGGCCTTGAAAGCTGCCGCACCCTGCCGGTGCTGGCCATGACCGCCAACGCCTTTGACGAAGATCGGGTCGCCTGTCTGGCTGCCGGAATGAACGATCATATTGCCAAACCGGTTGATCCTTCCCTGTTGTACAAGGCGCTTCTGCACTGGCTGCCGGAACCGCCTGAATCACCGCAACCGATGGCGCCGCTTCCCGCACTGCAGACGCCGTCTGACGATGAAGCGGCACTTGCCGGGCTGCAAGGGGTTGTGGGGCTCGATCTGGCCGCAGGTCTGCGCAGTGTGCGCAGCAAACCGTCACGGCTGCTGAATATGCTGATCAGGCTGGGCAGGGAGCATGCCGGTGATGCCGCAGCAATCCGGCAGGCCCTTGCTGACGGTCAGGCTGATGAGGCGCGGCGACTGGCCCACACCTTGAAGGGGCTGTCTGCTACCTTGGGACTTCCGGAGCTGCGGTCCCGGGCTGTGGTCCTGGAACAGTTACTGTCGGAACAGGCCGCTGATGATGCGCTGCAGGCCGGTCTGGCGGACCTGGAACAGCAGCTGGAGCAGACCCTGCCGGCTTTGGCGTCCCTGACAACAGTGAGCCGGCATCAGGAGGCCGCTCTGGATTGGCCGACGCTGCGGGCCAGGCTGGATGAGCTGCGCAGCCTGCTGGCCGGTGACGACCTGCAGGCCGCCCATCTGTATGGTATACTGAAACCGGAGCTTGAACACGCCTTCGGACCTGAGGCCCGGCGTCTGGGAGAGCTGATCGCTTCATTTGCGCTGGACGAGGCGTTGGAAGAGCTTGACCGTCTGCCGGCAAAGGCGGCTGCGGAAGGAAAAGATACAGGAGTGCTGCGATGACGACGGAACCGATGACATTGATGGCGAGTCTGAAGGAGGCTATTCAGGAACGGCATGCCCGGATAGAAGGCCTGCCTTACATCACGGCACTGACTGCCGGTACGCTGCCGCTGCAGAGTTATGTGGGGCAGTTGCGCGCCATGGCGGTTATTCACGCGACCCTGGAGCATGAACTGGGGCAGCAGCCGCTTGAAGGGCTGACCAGTCTTTTTCAATCGCGTCCTTCGCGTCTTGCCCACCTGAGGGCCGATCTGGCCGCCTTTGACAATCAGTATCTGCCGGACTGTCTGGCGGCCCTTGAACAGGCGCGCCTGATTGCCGAACAGATCCGCCGCTATCGTCTGGAGCGGCCGGAATTGCTGCAGGCGGTGCTGTATGTGCTGGAGGGGACGACGCTTGGCAATACCGTCCACCTGCCTGATCTGAAGCGCTGCTTCGGTCAACAGATTGCTGATGCAAGCAGCCGTTACTATAACGGCTACGGCGATCTGACCGCCGGGTACTGGCAGGAGTTTCGCAGTATCATGAACAGCCGCCTGCCGGATCAGGGGCGTATTTCAGTGCTGATCCAGGCATCCCATCTGCTGTTTGACCAGCTTGAGGTCCTGATTGCAGCGCTCTACCCGATTACGGATCAGGGCTGGGGCTTTACTGCCGGCAGCCTGAATCCGGAAGCTGGGCAACACCCGGTACCGGACAACCCGCCGGCCCTGGAGGCAGCGGTGACTGCTGCCCGGCGCTGCCGGGAAGCGTTTCCGTACTTTGACCTGCGCTATCAGGAGCGGGGCAAGAGCTTTGCCAAAAGTGACGCAGCCTGGCTGGTTGCGTTGGCCGGACTGGCCTGGCCCCAGCTGGTACAGCAGGTGGAATGGCTGGGGCGGGTGTTGGGTAACCGCGGCATGCCGCGTATTACCCTTGAACGCCAGCTGGAGCTGCTGTATGAAGAACTGAACCGGGTGCTGCCGGACAAGCGGCAGGACTGGCAGCAGTTACAGGATGTTGCCGACCATCTGCGGGCGGAACGGCAGCGGCTGCTGCCGCAGGCCGACGCCGATCGGATGATTGAGTCGTTCCGGTCGGCATCGGATGATGAACTGCAGGGGCGGCTACGCAATGCCGGAGCCCTGGTGGTGTCGGCGTGGTGCGATCGTTCTGCCGGGATCATTGATGCCCTGACCAGCCTGCTTTCCTGGCTGACCGATCCGGGACGTTTCGACCGGCACTGGATTGAAGCGGTGCAGGAACTGGTTGAGCGACTGGACAGCGTGCCGGCAGAGGAGGGGAAACGTGATAACTGTTGAGGCTGAGGGCACCCTGAACGAGCTTGAGCAGGATGCCCTGCAGGAGATACTGAACATCGGCTTTGGCCGGGCTGCCGCCGATCTGACCGAAATCATCAACCTGCATGTGCTGCTGTCGGTGCCGTACATTGCGATTCTGAAGGTTGACGAGCTGATCGCCTATCTGCAGGGGGAACTGCCGGAAAGCAGCGACCTGAGCATGATCACCCAGCTCTTCTACGGCAGGTTCAGCGGCAGCAGTTTTCTGGTCTTTCCTGATGGGGAACGGCGGAAATTGCTGAGTGTATTTGATGATGATCTGCCGGAAGCGTCCGAATTTGAAGGCAGTGAAACCCTGGAGCGGGAGACCCTGATGGAGATCGGAAACCTGATCATGGGGGCCTGTATCGGTAAGGTGGCTGAACTGCTGGGGGATGCGGTTACCTATGATCCTCCCCGTTTCTGCAGCCACGGCCAGGTTGTGGAGACCATCACGGAACTGGTCAACAGTGCTGATTCCTTTGCGATTGTGTTCAAAAATGTGTTCGGTTTTCATCAGTATAATGTCAACGGCTATCAGTTCATGATTTGCCGTTACAAGACCATGCCGTGGCTGAAGCAGGCCATAGCGGAATTTCTGGCTCCCTATGTATGATTATCAGCAGATAGTTTCTTCCATTAACCTGGG
>CAZOTC010000224.1:0-4692 GCA_964582605.1 uncultured Geobacter sp.
TCGGGCTTGAAGAGCTATTTGCTGTAGAGGAGAGTTCAGGCTTGTCCGGAATCGAATCACATGGAGATGCAAGGGGTCGGTCAACTCCTGCTCCGCGAAAACTGCTTCCCGGGGTGAATATCATCGGGTTCGCCAAAGGGGAATTAGGGATCGGCGAGGACTCACGAATGGCGGCACTCGCTTTGCAGGCAGCCTCAATACCCTTCGCAGTGGTCAACATACTGACCGGCCCTGACACCAGGCAGCAGGATTCGGCTCTTGACGTGTATCTGGATGATAGTGCCCCCTACGCTGTGAACCTGTTCTGCCTGACCGGTTTTGATACTGCCCGGGTGTATCTGGAACATGGGTTGTCGTTGTTCGAGGGGCGCTATAACATCGGCTGGTGGCCCTGGGAGCTGCCGGTTTGGCCCGTCGACTGGCGGATTGCTTTCAACCTGGTCGATGAGGTGTGGGCGGCAACGGAATTCACGCGGGAAATGTATTCCCGCGCACAAACATCCATCGCAGCAGATGCGCCTGTGCCTCGTCCGGTCACCTTGATGCCGATGGCGGTAAGCGTGGCACGCGCATTGCCTGTGTCCCGGCGGAAACTCGGATTGCCGAATGACAGGTTTCTCTTTCTGTATGTTTTTGATTTCAATTCCTATCTGGACCGCAAGAACCCGTTTGCCGTGGTCAAGGCTTTCAGACATGCGTTTCCGGCTGAAGATACCTCGGTAGGTCTGGTGCTGAAAACCATGAACAGCAACCCGAAGAATCGGGTCTGGCAACGCTTCCTGAAGGAGTGTGCCAGGGACGAGCGGATCGTGGTTTTCGAAAAAACACTTGATCGCGGTGAGGTGCTGGGGCTGATTGATGCCTGTGACTCCTACGTATCATTACACCGCTCGGAAGGCTTCGGCCGCACCCTGGCCGAGGCGATGTTACTCGGCAAGCCCGTGGTTGGTACGGATTTTTCGGGAAATGTCGATTTTCTGAAACCTGAGGTGGGATTTCCGGTTACCTGGAAGCGCAGGGCCGTCGAGCCGGGCGAATACCCGTTTGTCACCGAGGGGGACGGCGCCTGGTGGGCCGAGCCGGATAGGGCTGATGCTGCACGCCAGATGCGGGCTGCATGGGCGGCCGTACAGAACAAACCGTTTGTGAAGCAGGTCAGGTCTTTTGCGAAAAAACAGTTTGCGCCTGAGCGGATAGGTCGCTTAATGAAGCAGCGGCTCGATGCAATCGTGGCCCAATGTTTTTGAAATACCGCATTATTCTTGCAAAACCCCAAGTATCTCTGCCGGGGTAGCGTTGGCAGAGAATAGCCGCCCAGGTTCAATCAGACTGATCCGCTCACCCAGTGCGCCCAAGCAGGGTGCAACCGGTGTTAATCCTGCCGTCAATGCCTCCGACAATGTATAACTGTACGTCTCCGGCCACGGGCTGAGAAACAGGGCCAGATGACACTCAAGCTCCTTCAGCAGGGGTTGCAGCTCTTCTTGTGTATATCTGCCGCTGATACGGGTATTGCGTAATGATGCAAATGGCGTGTCGTTCATGGTGTGCCCTACTATAACAAACTGCAGGTGCGGCGCCTCTACTTCTGCCAGCTGAGCCAGGGCCAGGAGCTGGGTGTACCCCTTTTCAGGGCCGATAGCACCGATGACGGCGATACGCAGTTCCTTGCCGGGTTTGGGCAGAGGTCTGAACAGGGGCCTGGTTTTCAACGGTGGTTCATGGGGCTTTACAACCACATGCTTGAGCAGCAAGGCTCGAGAAATGCGCGTGGCGGCATCCCGGCAGGGGGCAATGACCTGACGTGCCCGGGCAAGCCGTTTGGCATGAAAGTCACGCCAGACGGTGGGGCTGCTGCCTAGCTGGCGAAAGGCCACTGCTGCCTCGTCTTCCAGCGAATCAGTCTGCAGGCAGAGTTCGCAGCGGCTGACCGGCGCCTGGCCGCAGAACTGACCGTTTTGATCCAGCATCGATATACGTGGACAAAAACTGTAGAAGTCGTGAACGGTAAAGTCGAACGGCACCCCCAGGGCCTGCGGCAGATCCCAGATAGCGGGGGGCAGACCGACCCAGTGGTGGATATGTATGGCGTGGATTTGAAGTGACCTCAGCATTTCGATCAGGGAGATATCTGTCTGACCGGGGCAAAGTGCCGCCAGGTCAGCCATCGGCAGCCGCATGGCAAAGCCGGTGGCAGGATGGAGCAGTTCGGCCTGGTCATTACCGGTTGGTCGCAGGATGTAGCCTTCGTGCGAGCAAAGCCGGTCGACATGATGTTGGGTGCCGCCGCCCCAGGCATGGGTGATATGAAGGGTTTGCGGTCTGATCTTCTTTTGGCTGCCATTGCCGTCACAGTGCAGCTTTATGAGTACCCGGTTGCGCGGCGCTGCCAGCTGATCCAGCCGCTGGAAGCGTTGGATGGTGGCCGGGTAATCCGGATAGAGGGTATGCAGAACAACAAGATTTTTCCTGATGCGCTCGAACTTCTCTCCCTGAAACGATACAGCCCCGTGATGCTGCACGAACAGATCACAGGCAGCTACATGCCGCCATCCCAAGCCGGCTGCCTGGAGGCAGAAGTCGTTTTCTTCGCCGTATCCGTTGCCCCAGCGTTCAACATTAAAGAGCCCGACTTCGTTGAGCAAGGCGCGCTTGATGTACATGCAGAACCCTACTGCAGTGGGTAGTTCCACTGTCTGGCCGGGGTTGGCCTGCGCACAAAGGGCATCAAGGCTGTCAACGGTATGCCGGGGCGGCATCTCGTTGTCGACATTGGGAAGGGGCAACGAGCAGATGGTAGCCCTGTTGGAGAACGGGGTGGCCGTGCCAACTCTGGGGTGGCTGCAGGCTGCGGCGCGCAGTCGTTCCAGCCAGTTGCCGGCAGGTACAAGGGTGTCGGCGTTCAGCAGGACGACATCGCGGTCAGGGTGCAATGCCATGCCGCGATTGACCGTGGCGACAAAGCCGAGATTGGTGCTGTTTTCCAGTAGTGTCAGCTTATTTTCGCGCTGTGCCAGGGTGCGCAGTGCTGCCGTTAATCCTGCATCCGGGCTGGCGTCGTTTATGACGATGATCTGGTGCCGGGTGGAATCAGGTGATTTCAACAGGCTGTCCAGGCAGGCCAGGGTCTGCTCACGTCCCTTGTAGACCGGGACTATGATGTCTAGCGTGGTGTCTTCCGCCGGCAAGGTGGTGATGGGCACCTCCTTGAACAGGCTGTCGTCAAGGGCTTCAGAACGACGCAGCTGCTCAACCAGTTCACGCGCCCACCAGCGGAAGGTTTCGTTCTGTTGTGCGGCGGCTTGTAGCTGCTGAATAAGGGCTGAACGCGACTCGATCAGGATTTCTGTCTGTCCGACAGGGGCGCTGTCACCGGACAGGCGCAGCTGTATGCGGCGGGGGAGGTCGGGATCCAGTGGGGGGGCAAGATCCATGGAAAACCCCGCATGCAGCGGTGCGGAGCAGGTTGCCGCTGTTTCAGGCAGGTCGGGGCAGGGGGAGTCGGCGATGGCTTCGCCAACTTTCCGGCCATGTTCATACGCTTCAAGCAGCAGGGGGGTGTTGGGGGATTCCTTGATAAAGGAATAACCCGTGACATTGCTGCTACTGGCAGAATGTACGCAGTGGCACAGCGTACGGGTGAAGGTTTGCTGCATATTGCTGATATGCAGTGATACAGGGGGTGTCTTGGGTTGAATGTGAAGCGTGTGCGGCTGTCCATCAAGGGCGCGGGCAGGCAGGTGAAACCTGAAGCCGCAGCGGGCAAAACGTATGCCGAGTCCGGCAAATTCCGGCAGTGGCTGATCAGCAGGCTGTTCATCGATACAGACGCCGTCCAGCCAGAGTTGCAGCGTGACGGGAACGCAGGGTTCCGGTTCTGCAAAAGCGGCCCAGCCGTGCAGCTCACGACCATCCAGTTTTTTGCAATGGCCCCATACGGTCTTTTCTGCAAAGTTTAAGGGACTACCCTTCAGGGGACGGTTCGTACCAGGATGTACCAGGAGAATCGGTTTGTTGCGTGAGCTTTGGGTCTTCAGAAGCGGTCTGAGGTCAATCCTGAAGGCATGCGCGGCTTTTCCGGGATGTAGAGCCTCAACATCCGGTCGCCGGGCAGTCAACCCGGCTTCAGCCTTTACTGCATTACCGACAAGGGCCTGTACCTTCGGGGGGTGTTCGGTATCGTACTGGAGCACCTAGCCGAATGCCACACCGGCAATTACGCCATCAATGGCCCCACAAGAGTCAGTCGGCAAAACACTGGCATCAGCAGTGAAAAAATGTTCTCCGTTCAGCCGGCAGCCGCTCCCGAAAACGCGAGCATGAAGCGGAAGCGTCTGGTCGAGATCATTCGGCAACGTAATGGCAAAACCATACTGACCATCGCCAATAGTGCCGGCTGTCAGTCCGGGGTGCAGCAGGTTCGCCTGGCCTGCGGCAACTATCGAATCCCCTTGCAGTATTTCGATGCCAAGGCGGTGCTGCAGGCGATCCGGCAGCAAAGCCCAGCCGATGGCGCGTCCCTGGTAAATACGTTCAAACTGGCCAAGTGGCTGAATTGATGAATCTGCAGTGGGGGGCATGTTTTGCCGGTTAACCACGTTCTGCCGCCTCCTGTGCATAGTGTTGGAGCTGTTTGCTAGGTAGCGTTCTCAATCAAGGGTTTGGTTTCAACGTCCGATAGAGTGGTAAGCC
>CAZOTC010000225.1:0-4691 GCA_964582605.1 uncultured Geobacter sp.
ATGCTGACCAAGGCCATGGCGGAAATAGAACGGATAGAGCGGATGATATCAGCCCTGTTGACCTTTGCCGCCCCGCCCCGCTCCCGCTTTGCACCCGGTGATCCCGGTGAGGCGGCCGAAGATGTCACCATGCTGATGCAACGCTCCTGCCAGCGGCAGCAGATAGCCCTGCAGCTTGAACGCAACCCGCTGCCAACCTGTCTGATTGATGCTGAAAAGATCCGGCAGGCCCTGCTCAACCTGCTTAAAAATGCGATTGAGGCGTTACCGTTGGGAGGCACCATCACCATAACCATCCGTCCTGATGCAGAGGATGCCCTGATCATCTTCCATGATTCGGGCCACGGCATACCGCCCAATGACCTGCCGCTGATCTTTGAACCGTTCTTTACCCGTAAAGGTGCCGGAACCGGCCTGGGGCTCTCCATCACCCGCCGGATCATTGAAGAACATGGCGGCAGCATCTCCGTTGAATCTGCACCAGGTCAGGGCACCACCTTCATGATCAGACTGCCGGCTTTGAAATCCGATGGCTCAAAAGTTGCAGAAAAAATCCTGCTCAATGAGCTACAACCATGACAGGGGCCTTAACCCAGATGCTTCAGGAAACCATTCTGATCATTGATGATGAAGCCTTTATCCGTGAAAACGTCCAGCGCATCCTGCACGAAGACGGCTACCGGGTGCTGGAGGCTGCAGGCGGCGCAGAGGCACTGGAACTGGTAAGCGCTGACGAGATCGATCTTGCCCTGCTGGACCTGAACCTTGGACCGGAAAACGGCCTTGACCTGCTGGGTGCCCTGAAAGAGGCCAACCCGGACCTGCTGGTAATCATCATTACCGGCTACGGCTCGGTTGAAACAGCGGTTGATGCCCTTAAACTGGGCGCCTTCGACTACATGAAGAAGCCGTTCAAGGCCGATGCCCTGCGGGTGATTGTCAAGCTGGCCCTGCAAACCCAGGAACTGAAGCGTGAAGTCCGCGGACTGCGGCGTTCCGGCGCCCTGGGGCTGGATGTGCCGCTGCTGGGGGAAAGCCCTGCCTTCCGTCAGGTGCTTGACCAGATCCGGGAAGTGGCAAAGATACCCACCGCCACCGTACTGGTCACCGGCGAATCAGGCACCGGCAAGGAACTGGTGGCCCGGGCGATCCATTCACTGTCTGACCGCAAGGAACACCCCTTTGTGGCGGTCAACTGCGCCTCCATCCCCACTGAACTGATGGAAAGCGAGCTGTTCGGCCATGAAAAAGGGGCCTTTACCGGTGCCACGGCCCGCAAGACCGGCCTGTTTGAAGAAGCCCACAACGGCACCATCTTTCTGGATGAAATCGGCGACATGTATGCCAGCCTGCAGGCCAAACTGCTGCGGGTACTTCAGGAACGGACCGTCCGCCGGGTTGGTGGCGCCAAGGATCTGCCGGTGGACCTGCGGGTCATTGCCGCTACCAACCGCGACCTGCGCCAGCGGATCCAGATCGGCACCTTCCGGGAAGACCTTTTTTACCGGTTGAACGTGGTTCCCCTGCACCTGCCTCCATTGCGGGAACGGGGTAACGATATCCTGCTGCTGGCAAAATACTTCCTCTCCCAGTTCAGCCAATCATTTGGCAAATCCTTTCTGGGGATTACTCCTCCGGCAGAACAGATGCTGCTGGCCTATCCCTGGCCAGGCAATGTCAGAGAACTGAGAAACATCATTGAACGGATCTGTATCATGGCCAACGGCCCGCTGCTTGAGCCGCCCCATCTGCCTCCTGAACTGCATCGGGTCCCGCATCACACAGATTCAAGCAACACTGTACTAGATATATCGCAAGGGCTTGAAACTTCAGTAAACGACTTTGAGAAAAAACTGGTTGAACAGGCACTGACACAGGCAGACGGCAATGTGGTCAAGGCAGCCCTGCTCCTTAAAATCCCTCGCGGCACCCTGCGCTACAAGATGGAAAAATATGGGCTGTGAGCTGAAGGGGTATGGTTCAAGGGTCAAGGGACAAGAAGAAACTGCAACACCGATCACCATCGGCTCTCCCCGCTATCGCCAGGCCAACCTGGCCCTGTTCTGCGCCGGGTTCATCACCTTTGTCACCCTCTATGATATCCAGCCGCTGCTGCCGCTCTTCACTCGCGAATTTGGGATTTCCCCGGCTATCAGCAGTCTGCCGCTTTCGATCAGCACCGCCACCCTGGCAATCGGCATGCTGTTTTCCGGCCTGACCTCAGACAGCCTGGGACGCAAGCCGGTCATGGTCATGGCCCTGATCCTGACCTCGCTGCTGGCCATTGCCACCGCCTTTTCCTGGAATCTGCCCTCCCTGCTGCTGATCCGCTTTGCCCAGGGGGCGGTACTGGCCGGAGTGCCGTCGGTTGCCATGGCCTACCTGGGTGAAGAGATGGACAGCAGTGCCATCGCATCGGCCATGGGCCTCTACATCAGCGGCAATGCGGTGGGCGGCATGTGCGGCCGGGTTGTATCCGCCGTTATGGCAGACTATCTGCCCTGGCGTAACGCTATCGGCATTATCGGCTGTGTCAGTCTGCTGCTGGCGCTCTGGTTTGTCAGACTGCTTCCCCCGTCCGCCCGTTTTCAGAAACGCAGCTTTAACCCAACGACACTAATTCCGTCACTGCTGTATCACCTCAAAGACCCCGGCATGCTCTGCCTGTTCAGCACGGCCTTTTTAAGCATGGGCGGCTTCATCAGCCTGTACAACTATATCGGCTTCCGTCTGCTTGACGCACCGTATGCCTTAAGTCAGTCCGTAATCAGCCTGATCTTTCTGGTCTACTTCCTTGGCTCACTCAGCTCTGCCCTGATGGGTCGCCTGATGCAGCGTTTTGGCCGCCGCAACGTAATCAGGGGGACCATCGGCGCCATGGCCTGCGGCGCCCTGCTCACCCTGCCCGACTCCCTCATCTGCATCGTTTCCGGCGTGGCACTCTTCACTTGCGGCTTCTTCGGGGTCCACAGCATCGCCTCCGGCTGGGTCAGCCGACGGGCCGTCACCTACCGGGCCCAGGCCACCTCGCTCTACCTCTTCTCCTACTACCTCGGCTCCAGCATCTCCGGCACCCTGGGCGGTTTCTTCTGGGTCAGCTACGGCTGGCCCGGAGTCTCGGCCATGATCTGCCTGCTGCTGCTCTGTGCCCTGACCAGCACCGAACTGCTCAGCAGAAAATTCTCAGAACAACCGGCATAAGTGGCGAAAATCAGCCACTGCCTTATGGCGGTTTTCCGCCACAAGCTGAGGGTCCAGGATCCGGGGGTCGGGGCACAGAGTCCAAAACCGTCAGATTTTACTGGCCCCTGGCCCCTGGCCCCTGGCCCCTGCTGTTCCGGCACACCGTTTGCTATAGAACAACATCTCATCATTCATCAACATCCCACTTTGCATCAAGTACCAACCAACTCAAGGAGGCAATGCATGTTCAAGAAGATTCTGGCAGCAGTCGTCACCCTGGCCCTGGCACTTCCGCTTGGCGCCCAGGCAGCACCGATCGTGATCAAGTTCAGCCACGTGGTGGCAACCAACACCCCCAAAGGACAGGCAGCAGATTACTTCAAGAAGATTGCTGAAGAGCGCACCAAAGGCCGCGTCAAGGTAGAGGTCTACCCCAACAGCCAGCTGTACAAAGACAAGGAAGAGATGGAAATGCTCCAGATCGGCGCCGTGCAGATGCTGGCCCCGTCACTGGCCAAGTTCGCACCACTGGGCCTGAAGGAGTTTGAGGTATTTGACCTGCCGTTCATCTTTGACGACTACAAGGAGCTGCATGCCGTAACCCAGGGCCCGGTCGGAGCAAAACTGCTCAAGAAACTCGAAAGCAAGGGCCTGATGGGTCTGGCCTACTGGGATAACGGCTTCAAGGTCATGTCCGCCAACAAGCCGCTCAAAGCGGTGGCCGACATGAAGGGCCAGAAGATGCGGATCCAGTCCTCCAAGGTGCTTGATTCCCAGATGCGTTCCGTAGGCGCCATCCCGCAGGTCATGGCCTTCTCTGAAGTCTATCAGGCCCTGCAGACCGGCGTGGTTGACGGCACTGAAAACCCCCCTTCCAACCTCTATACCCAGAAGATGCATGAAGTGCAGAAGTACGTAACCATGTCCAACCATGGCTACCTGGGCTATGCCGTACTGGTAAACAAGAAATTCTGGATGGGCCTGCCTGCTGATATCCGTACCATCCTGGAAGGTGCCATGAAAGATGCTACGGTCTATGCCAACAGTATTGCCAAGAAAGACAACGACGAAGCCATGGCTGCCGTCAAGAAATCCGGCAAATCTCAGATCATCACCCTGACCCCGGCCGAGCGTGCTGCCTGGAAGAAGGCCATGGACAAGACCCACAAGGAAAACGCTGCCCGGATCGGCAATGACATCGTACAGGAAGTCTACAAGGCAACCGGCTACACCGCCAACTAGATCATAAACCGTACCACCGGCCGCTGCGGCCCACGCAGCGGCCTTTTTTTGCGAATAAAACTGTGGAGAGATCCCCATGATGAAATACCTTGACCGTCTGGAAGAAATCATCATCACCTTCCTGATCGGCGCAGCAACGGTCATCATCTTTTTAGCCGTGCTGCACCGCTACGCCTCCGGCCTGCCGATTCCCGGTCTGCAGGACTGGCTGCTGGGCATCAATATGGCCTGGGCCCAGGAACTCTGCATCTACATGTTTGTCTGGA
>CAZOTC010000226.1:0-4681 GCA_964582605.1 uncultured Geobacter sp.
ACAGTATATACCGGTTCAGACGTTCACCAGTGATGACACCGGTGGCAGCCAGGATTCCGATGGAGATCGGCAGGTCAAAGGCGGAACCTTCTTTTTTCAGGTCAGCCGGGGCCAGATTTGCGGTGATCCGTTTGGCCGGGAAGTCGTACCCGCTGTTTTTGAGTGCAGCCTTGACCCGGTCCTTGCTCTCCTTGACCGCCCCATCCGGCAGTCCGACGGTGGCAAACTGGGGCAGACCCTGGGCAATATCCACCTCAACATCAACCAGAATCGCATCAATGCCGACAACCGTTGCACTCAGGACCTTGGCAAGCATCTCAGTCTGCCTTCAACATGATGAATCCCATCTGGCGGCCTGTCTCACCATCATCGCGGCGGTAGGAAAAGAACAGTTCTTTCTGGCAGCAGACACAGTGACCGGAGGTCTGGATGGAGCTGCCGGCCAATCCCGCCTCCTCAAGCTGCATCCGGTTGGCCAGTGCCAGATCCAGGCGCCATTTACCGTTGCCGGCAGGTTCAGTCACCGCTTCCCAGAGTGACGGTTGTTCCTTGAAGCCATCCTTGACCGGCTGATCCACTTCATAGCAGCAGGGGTTGATGCAGGGACCAATGGCGGCCTTGATCTCTGCCGGCCGACAGTTGAAGATTTTTGTCATGCCCTGGATCGCCTGGACTGCGATCTTTGCTGCAGTTCCCTGCCAACCGGCATGGACGGCGGCAATCACTTTTTTTACCGGGTCAAAGAGCAGCAGCGGTACGCAGTCCGCCACAGTGACACCTATCATGACACCCGGCTGGTTGGTGATGATTGCGTCTGCTTCAATACCGATAAAGTGCGAAAAATCATCGTTGGGGGCGTCTATGACCAAGATGTCGCTGCCATGGTTCTGACGCACCGTGACCAGCTGTTCCTGCGTGACCCCAAAGGTACGGGCCAACAGGCTGCGGTTGCCTTCAACATTGTGGGGAGAATCTTCCGTGTTGGCTCCCAGGTTGAGGGAGTTATAGGGAGGGCGTGAAATCCCTTCATGCCGTGTGGTAAACCCCTGAACGGTTGCTGGTTGTGCTGCTTCAAAGCAGGGCGCGAGGTAGTGAATACGTCCTGTGCGGGTGGTTTCCATGGGGTTTTCCTTTGCCTTTCAAAGCTTATTGCGGTTTAATGGCTGCTGTCTGCGTTGGAACCGGATATATCCTGCCACCAGTAGGCAGCAGGCCAGGATGACCCAGGCCAGTGCACGGTGGGACCAGGCCATGACCAGTTCCTGATTCTGGCCGATAGCATAGCCGATCCAGGTCAGGATACTGCACCAGATGCCGGCACCCAGCAGGGTGTAGGTTGAAAACTTCAGGTGATTCATGCCGGCCACGCCGGCCGGAATTGAGATCAGGTGTCTGATCACCGGCAACAGTCGGCCGATGAAGGTTGATATCTCGCCATGCCGCAGAAAAAATGCTTCAACCCGCTGGAATTTATCCGGCGGAATCAGCACATAGCGTCCGTACTTGAGGATCAGGGGGCGTCCCAGAAACCGGGCTGCAAAGTAGTTGGCGTAGGCGCCTGCCAGACTGCCCAGGGTGCCTGCCAGTATGGCCGGAAGCCAATCCATGCGGCCCTGATGGATCAGAAAGCCTGCAGGAGGCATGACCAGCTCGCTGGGGACCGGGATAATCGAACTCTCCATGGCCATCAGCAGGAAGATGCCCGGGTAGCCCATGGAACCGATGGTTTCAAGCAGCCAGTGTATCATCTCATGCAGCATACACATCCTTTGCAGGTGTAAAAAGGTTTCCCCTTATACCCCAAAAGTACGGGCGTTACAACCGCCCCTGAGAAAGGACTGTTTCTATGCGAACCAGACTTCTGATGCTGTTGGTTCTTGCAACGCTTCTGCTTAACGGGTGTGCCGCCTACCGCAAGATGAACCGTAATGATGATTGCGAAAAGGCCATCAAAAATTACAACCGTATGATGCGCTGGCAGGAGGCTGAAAAGGCGGCGATCGTTTTTGTGGATAAAAAACAACGGCCCGACTATGACAAAAAAGCCGAAAATCTCCGCAGACGCGGCGTGACAATGGCTGATTACCGGGTCCTGGCCCAGGAATGTCTGGCAGACAAGAAGAAGGCAGAGGCTACGGTCGAGTTTGATTATTTCACGCTGCCCGATAACCGGATGAGAACCGTGACAGACCGCCAGGTGTGGATCTTTTACGAAGAGCATCCTGACTTTCCGGATCGTGATGAAGGCTGGCGTCTGACCTCTCCCATGCCTGATTTCAAGTAGCGGATTATGGCGGATCTGGCATCACAGGTGACGCAATTTCTGGAGTATCTGGTAACGCAACGGAACGCCTCTGCCCATACGGTGGCAGCGTACGGAAATGACCTGTCCGACCTGCTCGCATTTGTCAGGAGTGAACGCGGGGATGGAGCGGATGCAACAGCGGTTGACCACCTGCTGCTGCGTCTCTATCTTGCACGCCTGAGTGGCGTCCAGCGCAACGTTTCCCAGGGAAAGCCACAAGGGTATGCAAAAAGCAGTATTGGCCGGAAGCTGGCGGCGGTCCGGGCCTTTTTCCGTTGGCTGGTCCGTTGCGGTCGGCTTGCGGTGAATCCTGCCGAGCTGATTGCTACTCCCAAGCGGGAGCAACGGTTGCCGTTTCACCTGAACATCGACCAGGCTGTAACCCTGGTTGAAGGTCCTGCGCATGCTCCCGATGAACTGCCTTGCCGGGCGCGGGATGCCGCGATTCTGGAGCTGCTCTATTCAAGCGGACTGCGGGTCTCTGAACTGACCGGGCTGTCAATTGATGACCTTGACCGTTCCGGAGGTATGGTGCGGGTATTGGGCAAAGGAAACAAGGAGCGGGTAGTGCCGGTCGGATCTGCAGCTCTGGAGGCGATTGACACGTATCTGGCAGAGCGTGGCATCTGCAGCGGCAGTGATCCACTGTTTCTGGGGGTACGCGGTGGCCGGATCAATCGCCGTACCGTTGCAGACCTGGTTAAGCGCTGGTCATCAGCTATTTCTGCATTTCGGTCAGTCAGTCCCCATACACTGCGGCATACCTTTGCGACCCACCTTCTGGAGGGAGGGGCTGATCTGCGCTCCATTCAGGAACTGCTGGGGCATACCTCGCTGTCTACCACCCAGAAGTATACTCACGTCGGGCTTGACCGGCTGCTTGAGATCTACGACAAGGCCCACCCACGGGCTCATGAACGCAAAGAGGGGAACGACTGATCGTTCCCCTCGGAAAACGCTGCTCTGCTGCCAGTTTTATGCAAGCAGGATTGACACCTTTGCACCTTCTGCAGCCTTAAGTTTCCGCTCTATGCCCGGCCCTATGACCAGTGCATTGTCGTACTGCATCTCAACATCATTGATGATCATAACCGGGAAGGTACCCCCCTCACCTGACTCGGTTGTCACCTTTACCTTCTTGCTCGTCTTGCCAAAGAAATCACTGATATGCTTGGCCGTTGCCTGACTGACGGCCACCATCCCCAGCTGGTCAAAGCTGCTGCCGACATCACCCTTCTGGATATGGGCAATACGCAGTTCCATGCCGCCCTCGGCCACTCCGGCGCTGGGAGCCGCAACAGGGGCCTCGCCCGGCTTGGGCAGCATCTGTTCAAGCTTGCGTAAGGCCAGATTCAGCGTAATGTTGACCATGGACATGTTGACGTTTTTTGAGCAGAGCACATTGACAAAGGCCCCTTTCAGCGGCTTTATCAGCAGACGACCTTCCGAAAAGCGGAGGTCCATGCCCTGTACGGTCTGGGAAATCTGTAGTGCATGCATGCAGTCGAGAATGGTACCGGCTGCGGTCGCCAGCTGCTTTTCGTCAAGTATCAGCGGACAGGCGGCGGCAAGAATCCTGCCCTGCTCGTTGTAAAGGCTGCAGCCGATGACTCCATCAATAGCGGTTATCTGTTGCAGAACGGTCTGCATGAATCGTCTACCTCCCCGGAACCAGAGCGGCCCTGATTTCCTGTTCAACAGCATCAAGCTTGTTGCCGCTGGCAACGGCTATGCCCAGGTAATGTTGTTTTGAATCATACATCAGCAGGTCAAAATGTTGCGTCTGTACTGCTGCTGATTTGAGTTCTCCCATCCCGAGAAAATCGCCCAGGGTGTTGCCTGATTGAGCGATAAAAAGTGCTTTTGCAGCCAAAGCTTCGGCCTCCAGGCTGTCGTCCTGCACCGGGTGTCCCTGCTTATCAAGCAGCACAGCATACGTGACAGCTGAAATCTGCATAACTCTGGCGGCTGCGGCACTCATGGTCCGTTGAGGGGTTTCAGGGTCGACCGGTCTGGGCTCCTTGCGGCGCTCGCTGTTTTCGATCACGTCGGCAAACGATTCCTCCGGCTGTGCATTGTTCTCCTCATCCATCCGGCGGTGTGCTTCAAGCAAGAGGAAATTGAGACTGCAATGGATAGTACAGACATTGGTGGTCATTTCCGGAGCAAGGCTGAAGCTGCCGCCAGGCCACTTAAGAATTTCATAGATGGCATCTTCACCGCTGAATGATGCCTGTTCAGCGTGAATAATCTCGCCATCAACAAAATAAATGGCCCCTTGATGGTTCAAATATTCAACGGTAATACAGCCTGAATATCGGTTATGTCCCTTGATCTGGATGACGTCGGCGAGCGAAAGACCGGCAATCTCACCCT
>CAZOTC010000227.1:0-4679 GCA_964582605.1 uncultured Geobacter sp.
GCGCCACTTTAAGGTAACGGTAATTGAACAGACCTGACAGCTCATCAATGTAGAGCATGTCGCAGGTAACGGTAAAACGGAGGGCATTATCCAGGGCACGGGCAGCATGTTCTTCAAGAAACAGGATATTCCGTTCATTTTTAATCGGCGACAGGGTCTGTCCCGGATCATTAAACAGCAGTACCATGCCCAGACAGTTATTCCGTGCGGTAAGTGGAAACAGAACCGCTTCGTGAAGGTCTTCTTCGACCAGTTCCTGTTCTGTTCCCGGCAACAGCATGCGCACCGGTTGTCCTTTGCGTGACGGGCGCTTGCGAAACGATGGTCCCAGCAGCTTGTGCAGCAGGTTGGCAGTATTCTCAAGAAGCCCTTTCAGCTCTTTGATGACCAGTTCTCCATCCACCAGTACCAGGCCGATTCCGCGGCTCACCCCCATTTCACGTGCAAATGCGTCAACAGCAAGATGGCAGACCCCTTCAAGGTCCAGGCAGCTTGAAAGTGCCTGGCTGGTCTGCAATAACCCCAGCATATTACGCAGCTCCTGATTTTCATCCAGCAGGCTGCGCTGTTCCATACAAAGGCGCACGGCATGCAGCAGTTCGTCAGGATTAATCGGTTTGAGCAGATAATCACGGGCACCGTGTTTAAGCGAGAAAAGCGCAGATTCAAGATCCGCGTTGGCAGTAACGAGGATTACATCAATAGAAGGGTCCAGGGATTTGATTTTTACCAGCAGTTCCAGCCCGGTGATGCCCGGCATGGTCAGATCAGTTATCACCAGCCCGCAGTGCGAACCGGCCAACAGTCCCAACCCTTCTTCACCTGAACAGGCCGTTACCACCGGATAGCCGGCCTGTCGCAGCAGATCGGCATACAGCTCACGAAAGAAGCGGTCGTCTTCAACAATTAGTATTTCGTTCATACGCGGGGTATCAGTCATAAGGCACTAAACCTGAGCAAAAAAGTGGCTAACATATTTTTTTAACGCACCACCTCACCACCTGTCAAAATAAAACGTCTTGCAGCGCTTACCAGCCTGTTTTCTGTCGGAATTGTCTTACAGTCGAAGCTGATCCCGTCACTTGACACCTCAAGTGTCCCCTGCAGGTCTGTTCGGCAGAGCTGTGCACCACTACGGATGATCCGTTCAACTGTTTCGTCAGCAGGAAGGCCGAAGCTATTGCCAAATCCTGCTGAAATTACAACCAATTGTGGTTGCGTATGCTTCAGAAATCTCTCACTGCCGGCAGTCTTGCTGCCGTGGTGGCCTGCCTTTAACAGAGTTGTCACGCCGACTCCCTGTCTGATTAACTGTTCCTCTACCTCAAAACCGGCATCTCCCATCAGCAGTGCGCTGAACGCACCCTGCTGCAGCCGAAGCACCAGAGAATCATCATTATGTTGGCGTCCTGAAAGGTTTTTCTCCATCGGAGCAACCACTGTCACCTCAACAGCTGCTGTCACCAGGGGGCGGTCTCCCTGCTTCACTGTCCGCAGCAGGGTACCCTGTTGTTGCAATGCCCTGACAAGCCTTTGGTAATCGGCTCCTGTCCCCTGCTCCGGTGACTGCCAGAACTCTTTAACCCGAAACTGTTCTGCAACCGCCGGCAGTCCCCCCAGATGATCAGGGTGGGGATGGGTCAGCACCATAATATCCACCTGCCGAACCTTAAGGCTGTGCAGGGCCGGAACCAGGTAGCGTTCACCAAAGTCCCTGTTGTTTTCCCACAGATACCCGCCACCATCCACCAGCATGGTTCTGCTGTCCGGCAACGAAATCAGGAGCGCATCTCCCTGGCCGACACTTAAAAACCTCAATCTGAGTTTTCCGTCCTGTGTCACATCTGCCCCACCATGCAGAACAACCAGGGTGGAGCAGATCACAAAACCGGTCGCAACCCTGCCACGTACTGATTTGATTATGCCGAGCAGTACCAGCAGGGTAATCATCGCCACCAGAGCAGCAGGGTCGACACTGAAGCTTTGCAGCACCGGGAATCCAGCTATCCAGACGACAAACTGGTTACTGATCTGCACCAGCCAGCCGGAAAGCTTCAACAGAAATGCTGAAGCTTCGGGCAAGACCCAAAGAAGCGGTATGGCAGCGGTTGCAAGAACCGTTGCCCCGTAGCCCAGAAGCGGTACGATAAGCAGGTTGGAGACAATACCGGTAAACGAGGCCTGATGAAAGTACACCAGTACCGGCAGCAGGGTTGCCAGAACAGCTCCGCAGGAAGCGGCACAGAACTGTACCAACGTATACTGCCATCCCTGCTTGATATACGGTTTCCATGGCGCCATCAAGAGAGGTGTCAGAACAACCAGCCCCCACAGGGCCAGAAAGGACAGTTGAAAAGAGAGGTCGAACAACAGGCCAGGATCATATACCAGCAGGGCAAATGCGGCAGACAGCAGCACATCGAGAATAGCTACGTCACGTTCACTCCAGAGCGCGATTACCAACGCCGACAGCATCAATACAGAACGGGCGGTTGCCGGTGCAGATCCGGTAAATACCAGATAGAAGAGCATAAGCGGCAACGAGGTCAGCAGCGCAACCCTGCGCGGTTCAACCCGCAGCGCCAGCCACTCCCAGCGCAGAAGCAGCCACCTGACCAGACAGACCCAGACAAAGGTCACCACACCGACATGGAAGCCTGAAACAGAGAGGATATGCGAAACACCGGCCCTGTTGTAGGCTGTCCTCAACTCCTCCGGAATCTCCTTCTGGTTTCCGGTTGCCAGGGCCAGCACGACACCGTGTCGATCAGGATCCGTCACGATCTGCCTGATGAATCTCTGACTTTTCACGGCAGCCAAATCAATCCAGCGTGTAACGGAAGGGCCGGCTGTACGCCTCATCAGTACAACGGAATCGGCATGCTTGACCCAGGCGGTTGCTACAATTCCTCGTAATGCCAGATAACGGGGATAATCAAATTCTCCCGGCAGTCCAAGTCGGCGCGGAACTCGTATCCTTGCGGGAAACCGGATCCGGTCACCGGTCAACCAGTCCCCCTGCCCTCTTGCAACCGTTACCAGAAGGGTACCTGAAGCCGTCTGTGTCGTATCGGCTCTGATAACCTGTTCAGCCCGCAACTCAAAACGCTGGCCATCAGGAAGCATCTCGGGACGGCGCACCAGCAGACCTTCAACAAACACCTGTTGGCCGTCAAAAGCTGCAATACCTGCCTTGACCTGCTTCCCGTCCAAACGGTCCGACAGGGCAGCCATGCCCCAGCTTGACCAGAACAGAGCCAGCAGACAGCAGAAAAGCGCCCTGTTTCTGCATGGAAAAGCAGCAACAAGGACCAGAGCTGCAACGATAGGCAGCAGGATAGATACCGGAACAGCAAGCAGATATTCCAGCAGACAGCCTGCGGAAAGCGTAGCAAGAGGCAGTATGAGCGGTCGTTCAGATGTCATGTCTTTTTACATTCGTCACAGAAACAGCGTTATGTTACGGAAAAGTAAACATTTTTTAAAGCTTGAAGCTTGACAGACACGCAACATTGGTTACAATGCCGAACATTAACACGCTGTCACCGTTATGGAATTATCACCACTTCAAAGCTCTTAGCAGGGTATTCCCTGCCACTCCACATTGAGGGATCCCACTTATGTTTCTGTTGCCAAAAGGAAACCCGCTGGCCGAGAATGTCCCGATCTCCAAGTTACAGCTACCAGATGCATTGGAAAAGCTCAAAAACGGCAAACTGACCGGTTGTGCCATGTTTGATTTTCCGTCTGCCGATTGCGCCTTGGTCTACGACGAAGGCAAACTGGTCACGGCCATCGTTCATCGTGACGGCAAAGAGATCAACGACCAGGCAGCACTTCAATCTCTGGTTGAAATGATGTTGCTTGCCTCCAGCGGCAGTTTCAGTGTCTATGCCCTTTCCAAAGATATTACCCTCTCCGTTATGGCCCTGGTAGGTGGACAGGCCACCATTGACAGCCAGGAAATCAAGCTGATCGATTTCAAGGCCCTGCTTGACCGGATTAAAACCGAACAGATGACCGCCTGCCTCAAGATTTATACGCCTGAAAGGGCAGGTCTGATCTTTTACCGGAACGGTGCCACTGTCGGCTTCTTCCATGACAGCTCAAGCAACATTGAAACCTCTGCCGGTGAAGTTCAGATGATTGCCGGTCTACCCGGCGCCCGGGTTGATCTGAGGGTGCTTGCCGATACTGACGGCCTTGTACTTGATCTGGCCGGCCTGGTAGATATTCGTGAACTATGGAATGCCTCTTCAGCCGGCAATATGTTTGCAGCGCCTTCAGCACCGGTGGCTGCTGACTCTACGCCTGCAGCTGCTCAAACTGAAGCTGCTGCAACAATACCTTCTGCTGCTGAGCTCGAAAACACCATTGTCGAGCTGGCAAACCAGTATATTGGTAAACTGGGCAAGACCCTGGCAGAAAAAGAGCTGATGAATATTGGTGGTGCCGCCTCTCTCAACGACTCCAACAAGCTTCAAGAATTGTTGAATGCCATTGAGAAAGGCGCCAAACTGCTTGCAAGTGCCAACAAGATCAAAGAGATGAAAGAGGCCATCACCACCCAGGCAGGACTCAATTAAATTATAATTCCGCCCAGCGCAGATTTTAGAGGAGGCGTTTATGGATTTGACAGGTTTTTTTCAGGCTTTAACATCAATATTTCCTTTTTTGCC
>CAZOTC010000228.1:0-4677 GCA_964582605.1 uncultured Geobacter sp.
TCCACGCCGGACATGATCCTGCCCGCCACCGCCTGCATGGTGCAGAAAGAGATCGGCGCTAAAAACGCCTTTGCCTTTGACATCAATTCGGTCTGCGGCAGCTTTGTCTTCGCCCTCGATACGGCCGACAGCTTTATCCGGGCCGGAAAAGCCCGCACCGCCCTGGTGATCGGTGCAGATACCTATTCCAAGATCCTTAACTTTGACGACAAGACCACCGCACCCCTGTTTGGTGACGGTGCCGCTGCAGTGATCATTCGTGGTGAAGAAACCTCAGAAAAAGGGATTATTACTTCGTTCATCAAGACTGACGGCAATGGCTGGCCCCTGATTCAGGTCCCTTCATCCGGCTCCCGCAAACCGATAACTGCTGAAACTATCGCTGCCAAAGAAAATACCTTCTACATGGCGGGCAAGCCGGTCTATGTCTTTGCCACCAGCGCCATTCCGGAACTGATCCAGACGATCTGCACCAAGGCCGGGATCCAGCCTGCCGATCTGGACTGGCTGATTCCCCATCAGGCCAACCTGCGGATCATTGATGCGGTTTCAAAAAAGCACAACATCCCCAAAGAAAAATTTCTGGTTAACCTTCAGAAGTATGGCAATACCTCTGCTGCCTCAGTCGGTCTGGCATTAAACGAGTTTCGTCTGGATGGCACCATCAAACCGGGCCAGCTGGTATTGGTGATGGGATTCGGCGGAGGCCTTTCCTGGGGCGGTTTGCTGATCCGCTTCTGAGTATATCTGTTCAGCCTGTAGTCTCAAAGGGATCGGCCCATCGGCCGGTCCCTTTTTTTATGCCGATGGAAAAACTGGCACAGCTTCTGCTGCTACATACCGCATGATGATCAAACCCCGGCATAGGAGCAGTATGGCAACGGCGCTGATCTGCTCAACGGATCCTGTCTTCAGGGAGCACATTGTCCGTCTGCTGACGGAGGTGGGGAGCTTCACCTGTCTGACCGCAGCGACTATCAATGTTGCACGGCAGATGGCGCTTGATCAGCTGCCCGGTCTTCTGGTGATGGCCCATGACCCGCCGGAATTTGATGCTGTTGCATTGACTTCTGCGTTAAGAAAACAACTATGGGTTCCGGTTTTGTTTGCAGCCCAGACATGGTCCGTTGAGCTGTCAAAAGCAGCAGTGGCTGCGGGGGCTGCTGCATTTGTAAGCAGATTTCCCGGAGCGGAAGAGTTGAGCAAGGCAGTGTTTGAAGCCGGAGCCAGGCTTGAGCATGATGATCTGCTGCGTAAGAAACTGCAGGAAACAGAGCAGCGTCTTGCTGAACGTAAAGTGATTGAAAAGGCTAAAGGGCTGGTGATGGAGCGGGATCGGATCAGCGAAAATGAAGCGTTCAAAAGGCTCCGCAGCCAGTCAATGGCTCGCAGAATCAGTATGGCAATACTTGCAGAGGAGTTGGTTGCAGAAAACGTCAAGCCAGGTTCGCCACGAACGCCAGGTAAACAATAAACATCAATCGTCACTTAGCGCGCATTGCGCCTTTGCGCGATATGGGTTTTGTGATTACAACTGTTGACCTGCCGGGCTGGCCATAATCAGCTGATCCGCATACTGCTCCAGCTCGCGGATCAGTTTCTGATCCATCTTCTTCATCCAACGCCTCGGTATCGCATCACGGCCGTAGTAGGCGCCTGCCAGCATGCCGCAGATGGCCCCGGTGGTATCGGCATCCGCCCCCTGATTAACCGTGCCCACCAGACAGTCCTCAAAACTGGTTCCTTTGAAAAACCAGTGGAAGACCGTTTGCAGGGTATCCACCACATAACCGGTGGCGAGGCCGCGATACGGTTCAAAGGCAAAACCGGGAAAGCGTGCGATCAGGCCGTCTGCCTCACGACGCAGACGGGATTTTGAGGCACCTTGCAGGATCAGGTGCAACATGCTGCCCAGACAGATACAGGCGGCATCGGACAATGCCTGATTATGGGTCAGGTGAGCCTGTTCAAGGGCATATTTTTTCAGCAACTGAGGATCTGGAAACGAAAACAGTGCCACCGGCAGCATCCGCATGGCAGCACCGTTGCCGCCATCCCATTGGTTATACGGTACCTCGAGCGTACCGTTTAACATATAGGAACGGATTCCCTTGCGGCAGGTATCGCCGCAATCAACCGGCCTGGACTTCAGCCACTGTGCAAACTCACTCGCGATCGCCTCACGGGACCAGGCCTGGTTCTTTACCACCGCCCGGGCGATACAGAGCGCCATTTCGGTATCATCGGTTACCTGCCCTGGCTTCAGCTGCAACCAGCCACCTCCGACCATCTCTTTGAAAACTCCGTATTTAGCAGAAATTTCAGGAGCGGTCATAAATTCAACCGTAGCACCCAGGGCATCGCCAACCGCCATGCCGATAAAGGCGGCGCGGGCCAGTTCGCGCAACTCTGCTGGATCATGTGACAGTATCATGCAATTCATCCAAGCAAGGACCATACCGTATGCAGGAACAGCAGACCGATATCTGGACATTCAGTGGAACCGCAGTCATTGCCATTACCACCAACGGCTCAATTACCCGCGACGGACGCTGTATTCCCGGGCGCGGTGTTGCCAGAGCGGCAGCCGAACGTTTTCCTGAACTGCGTAAGCGTCTGGGGGAGTTGCTGCAGACCGGCGGTAACCATGTCTATGAGATCATGCCCGGCCTGGTCAGCTTTCCGGTTGAGGATACGCCGTTCTCGCAGCCGGATAAACGGCTGATCCGGCAGTCTGCCGCAGAGTTGCGCCAGCTGGCGGACAAGCATGGCTGGCAGCTGATTGTGGTACCCCGTCCCGGTTGTGGCGGTGGCGGGCTCAACTGGCAGGAGGTGCGGCCGCTGCTGGAAGACCTGTTTGATGAGCGATTCATCGTTGTCTCTGCTCAAGCGGGAGGGAATTGAATAAAAAACAGGCACTACTCTACTGTCTGCCGCCATAACCGCCTGTAATTACATAAAAACAAAACATGGCACGCTCTATGCCTTGTAGATATTCATCACAGGCAACGGCGCCTTCGGGTTTTCACCCGATGGCGCCGTTTTGTTTTGAAAGGAGCATGACTATGGCAACCACCTGTCAGCAGATGAAGAAGATTCAGGGGCATCCCTGCTTTGAAGGCAACCATCACAAGACCGGCCGGATGCATCTGGCTGTGGCACCGGCCTGTAATATCAAGTGCGGCTACTGTACCCGCAAACATGATTGCGCCAATGAATCCCGCCCGGGCGTCACCAGTCGCCTGATGACACCGACCGAGGCGCTGGCCAAGGTGCATGAGGTGATGGCCTCGCCACTGCTTGGTCCAACCATGCGGGTGGTGGGAATTGCCGGCCCCGGTGATCCGCTGGCAAACCAGCAGACCTTTGAGACCTTCAAGCTGGTGGGAGAGGCATTCCCTGATCTGATCAAGTGCATGAGCACCAACGGTCTGCTGCTGCCGGAGTCGCTTGACCGGTTACATACCATCGGCCTGCACAGCCTGACGGTTACCATCAACGCCGTTCAGGCAGAGACGGCTGCAAAGATCTATCGCCATATTTTCTATCACGGCAAGCGGTACAGCGGTAAGGATGCCGCTGAAATCCTGCTGGCCAGTCAGTATGAAGGGGTACAGCGGGCTGTGGAGCTGGGGATGGTGGTCAAGGTCAACACCGTACTGATCCCCGGCATCAACGAGGCCGAGATCCCTCAGATCGCAGAGCGGGTCAAAGGTATGGGCGCCTTTGTGATGAATGTTATGCCGCTGATTCCCCAGGCCGATCTGGCCCATATTCCGGCACCGTCTGCAGAACAGCTTGCGGAGGTACGTAACAGTAATGAACGGATTATCAGCCAGATGCGGCATTGCAAGCAGTGCCGCGCCGATGCGATTGGCTTGTTGTAACAGGGGAGCTTGCCATGCAGATCAGCCCATTTTGCCCAGACGATATCCACCCGTTTCTGGCACTTGCCAAGGACGAAGGCTGGATCAGTACCAGACGCGAACTGGCTTTTTTACTGGAACGTTCACCGGATGGTTGCCTGGTTTGCCATGAGGACGGAAAACAGGTGGGGTTTGTGACTGCGGTACAGTATGGAAAATCAGGCTGGATCGGCAATCTGCTGGTTGCAGCAACTGCACGGGGACGCGGCATCGGCACGGCATTATTCAAGCAGGCTATGCAGGTGCTGCAAGGTAATGGCACCAGTACCGTCTGGCTGACCGCCTCAACCTACGGCAGGCCTATCTATGAGCGTAACGGGTTCAGGTTGTGCGATCAGGTCAGGCGCTGGGAACGGATCGGCACTGCTGCCGAGCTGTCCGGGCCACAGGTGCCGATCAGCAGGAACTGGCAGGAGATTGACTATCTCGGGTGGGGTGACAGCCGTAATGAACTGCTGGAGTATGCCGCAGCCAACGGTACCGCTGTGGGTGCTGAACAGGGGTTTCTGGTGGTGCAGCGGCTGGGGAGCAGCCGTCAGATAGGGCCTTTTGGTGCTTTGAACAGTTCAACTGCGGAGTTGCTGCTGGAAACGATTGTCTCCGGCGCCGGGCGTCTGCTGCTCGATGCCCCGGCATCCAACCGGGCCGCATCAAAACTGCTGACCAGCCGCGGCTTTACCGTCAACAGCGAGGTGGATCTGATGTACGCCGGTCAACCCCCGGCGTACCATGCGGAGCATATCTACGGGTT
>CAZOTC010000229.1:0-4671 GCA_964582605.1 uncultured Geobacter sp.
TATTCTGCCCCGGCGTCAGAAACCCGGCAGATTGATCTACTTTTGTACTTAACAACAATGAAAGGCCAAAGAAAACCAGATTGGCCGTGAGTATGGCTGCACTCATCCATCCCGCACCGGAGACACCAAACAGCCCCCACAGAGGATTGGAGCGGGAAGTGCCGCACCACGAGCAGTGTGACTCTTCACTGCCAATAATCCGCCTGCAGCGCGGGCAGAGCATTGCGCGTTGTTTCATAGCTTTCTATACCTCGAAGACGACCGACACTTAGCAAACATACAACTGAGCCTCTTTCAAAATGTCACGAGGAAGGCCGGATACAAGGCGCACGACGCGCAGCGACTGAGACATAACACCCCGTCAGGCGAAGAAGCGAGCACCGCGCAACGCCGTAGACGGCCTCCGCAGTAGTTTTGCAAGAGGCTCAACTTTTACACCAGAGAGATCTTGCACCGGACCTCCCTGTAATGATACATAGATTGTCTTTGTTTCAAACATATACGCAAAAGGGCATCTCCCTACAACATCATTATTACGAGGTTATCAGCATGTCGAAAGAACAGTTTGGTCCAACAAAACTGGACGCAGCGCTTATCCCCAAAATTGCGCAGCAGTGGGGTACCCCTATCTACCTGCATGACCAGGAATACATTGAGAACAGCTGCGAACAGCTGCTGGGTATGCCCAACGCCTTTGGACTGCATGTGCGCTACGCCATGAAGGCCAACTCAGACCGCACCGTGCTGCGGGTGGTTACCAACAAAGGTCTGGATCTGGACTGTTCATCTCTGGACGAAGCGGCCCGCGCCCATGCTGCCGGTATCCCGTTCAGCCGGATGATGCTGACCACCCAGGAAGTACCAACCGGTGAGGAGCGGGCAGAACTGGAGGCCATGATCAAGGCCGGCCTCAAGTACAATGTCTGCTCCATGCTGCAGTTCAACCTGATTGCCGACTTTGCCAAGGCCAACAGCATTGACCTCTCCATGCGGGTCCACCCCGGCGCAGCCGGCGGCGGCGAAAGCGCCACCCGTGACACCGGCAGCGAATACTCCTGCTTTGGCGTCCACCTGAACGATGTTCCCAAGGTAAAGGCGATGGCTGATGATAAAGGGCTGCGCTTTACCCAGGTGCATGTCCATATCGGCTCCGGCGGCGATCCTGAAAAATGGCGCCAGAATATTGATCGTGAACTGGGCTTTGTTAAAACCTACTTCCCGGATGCGACCACCGTCAGCTTCGGTGGCGGCCTGAAAGTGGCCCGTATGCCCGGCGAAAAGCAGGCAGACATCGCCTCACTGGGGGCCTACGCCAAGCAGCGGATCGAGGAGTTCAAGGCTGATACCGGTCGTGAAGTTGAGATGGAGATTGAGCCGGGCACCTTTGTGGTGGCCAACTCAGGTCATATCATCACCCGGATTATTGACAAGAAATTTACCAACGAGATGAACTTCCTGATTGTGGACGGCGGTATGGAACTGCTGACCCGGCCGCTGTTGTACGGTTCCGAGCATCCGATCTACATTGTCCGTCAGGACGGCACCCTGCTTTCCAGCGAGTACGATCAGGCGCCTGCTGCCGGCTTGAAGTCCTTCGGCATTGTTGGCCGCTGCTGTGAGAGCGGTGACTCGGTCCGCCTGGACAACGCCGGCAACATCGTGCCGGTGGAGATCATTGAGCCGGAAATCGGTGATTACGTGGTGATCGGCGGCACCGGAGCCTATTCCGAGAGTATGTCACCGGAGAATTACAACTCCCACCGCAAGCCGGGTGCGGTCATGAAAACCAAGGCTGGCGAGCTGGTACTGATCCGTAAAAAGCAGGTACGCTCGCAACTGACCGAAAACGAGCTGGATGTGCAACTGTAAGTAATTTGTCCCATGCCTTTAACGTACAAAAGGCGGCCAGTTGGCCGCCTTTTGTTGTTCTTGCAGCAAATCAGACAGTTCAAATCAACCCTAAGGTTTCCAACTCGTGTAATAATTTTTCACGATCAATCGGTTTGGTGATATAGGCCGATGCCCCACAGGTAAAAAACGAATTCAAGACCGTTGTAGAGGTGCTGTCCGCCGAAATGACAACCACCTTGCTTTCCAGATCAGGGGGCATTACCAGTGCCGTCTCTGCGTCTCGAATATGCTTCAGCACACTCAGGCCGTCCATACCCGGCATGTTGATATCAAGGCAAATCAAACTGTAATGCGCCCCTTCAAAATGCCCCTTATCAAAACTGAAAAGCGCCTTTTCGCCGTTTATAGCAAGGTCGCAGACAAAATAGTCTTCGAGTATCACCTTCAGGATAAAACAGGTAGGAATATCATCATCTACAATCAGACATCTTTTTTTCACGCAGAGCACCTGTGAACCAGTAATAAAATAACGACATCCGTATCCATAACAAATATTACAGGGTGCTGCAATCAACGATTCTTAATCGTATCCGGGCTGCGCTACGACAGCAATGGCTCCTCACCACTGCCCGTCAGAATAGCTGCCACCCATTGTGCCAACTGTACCAACTGAGAAACCGGCATACGCTCCTCGCAGGTATGCACCTTTTCAAATCCGCAGCAGAGCACTGCAGTGGGTATGCCCCACTCGTTAAAGAAATTGGCATCTGAACCGCCGCCGGTGGAACGGTGACGCACGGGCAGCCCCAGAGAACGGGCCGCAGTATCGGCACGACGGACCGGCGCAGATCCGGGATCAAGCCGGTATGAGCGATAGTTGGAACGGACACTGATCTCTACACGACCGCCTGCTGCCTGTGCCGCATCCTCCAGTGCCTGCCGCATGCTTGCTACCTGCATCGCCAGGCGAGCAGGATCGGTAGAGCGAGCTTCCGCGCTCAACTCACAACGATCCGGCACAATATTGGTCGGCCCATCGGCACGGATACTGCCGATGTTTGCCGTGGTCTCTTCATCAATCCGCATCAACGGCATCCGGGAAATGGCAGCGGCTGCAATCTGTATGGCCGATACCCCGTCTTCCGGAGCAATGCCGGAGTGGGCCGCCCGGCCATGAATCACCGCAGAAAGCCGTATCTGCTCAGGCGCCGTAACCACGATCTCCCCCACCGGACCACCGGCATCCAGCACAAAACCGCAGCGGGAGACAAGCCGGTTCATATCGAACTGCTCAATCCCCAGCAGCGACAACTCTTCGGCCACGCTGAACAGAACCTCAAGCCGCGGATGGGGCAGGCCCTGCTCCCGGACCGCCGTTATCCCCTCCAGCACCGCTGCCAGCCCGGCCACATCGTCAGCCCCCAGCACCGTACTGCCATCACTGACAATGTACTCACCCGCCAACTGCGGCTTTACCCCGCAACCGGGCACCACCCGATCCATGTGGCAGGAAAACAGCAAGGTCTCACCGGGGCCGGTGCCGGGCAGGGTGGCGTACAGGTTGCCTGCGTTGCCGCCAAGTTTAGAGCCGGTATCATCTTCGCTTACTACAAAGCCCAACTCACCTAACAGCACCGTCAGACGATCAGCCATGGCCCGTTCTTTGGTTGACTCGGCATCAATGGCGCACAGCTCCAGAAAGGTGTTCAGCAGGCGTTCGGCGTTAATTGCAGGTGTCATGGGTAGCTTCCGTCATTTTCCGTTTGTTGTTTGAAGGCGCCGCCATCTGGCCGCCTTGGTATTGCTACGATCGCTGATGTATAGCCGTCTCCAGGGTATCGTCCCCAATGGTCAGGTAGCAAGTCCCTTCGGTGATGGTGATGGACCAGACCACGGAACGTTCCAGGCGTTGTACCACTGCAGAAAGAAATGGCTGATCAAGGGTAATGATGGTGAGATTGGCGAGCTTAGCCAGCTTGGGCAGGTGCTGCTGTTCCCAGTTGGGCAAGGCCCTGCCGCAGGCCAGAAGTCGCACCTGTTCACTATGACGGCTGGCCTTGATAATCCGTTCGCTGTCAGGCAGCCCCACCTCTACCCACAACTGCACCCGACCATCACCACCCTTCACCCAGATCTCCGGCTCATCACTGGCGCAGAGCCCTTTGGTGAAGCTCAAGCCATCCTCATAAAACAGGGCATAGGCCAACAGACGAGACACCAGGCGTTCTTCGGTTTCTGAGGGATGTTGAGCCACGGTGGCGCTCAGGGTCTCATAGACACCACGGTCAAGGTCGGACAGGGTAATGGTTGCTTTGTAGATAGTAGCAGGGAGTGCCATTAGATATTCCTTTTACTTCACTTACTTTCCCCGCAGCAGCCTGTGCAGCAGGCTGTCCAGTGCCGAGGCAAAACGGTTGCGGTCGCTCATGCTAAAGGGGGCTGGTCCGCCCCCCTGCAGCATGCCGCTGTCGCGCAGCTCACTCATCAGATCGCGAAAGGCCAGCCGGTCTCCGATGGATTCTTCTGTGTACTGCTCACCACGCGGGTCCAGCGCAATGCCGCCTTTAGCCACAATCCTCGCAGCCAGCGGCACATCGGCAGTCACCACCAGATCAATCGGGCCGGCACGCTCGGCAATGTAGTCATCAGCCACATCGAAGCCGTCAGCCACCACAATTGTCTCCACCAGTGGGCCGCTGTGCTTGGCCAGACTCTTGTTGGCCACCAGACAAAGCGGCACCTGCAACCTGTCCGAGGCCCGGAACAGGATCTCTTTCACTGCCCGCGGGCAGGCATCGGCATCAATCCAGATCTTCATGG
>CAZOTC010000230.1:0-4650 GCA_964582605.1 uncultured Geobacter sp.
GTGTCTGAGCAGACCCTGTCCAGCAAGTCCAAGAATTCACCCTGGCTGGGTGAGGTCATGACCGGCGCGGCAGCCTGCACCATTGTTGGCGGTAAGGTTGTTTTTTCAGGCAGATAATCAATAGGAGCTACAACGTATGAAAGCAATCCTTGCGCTGGCTGACGGGCGCATCTTTGAAGGCAGATCATTTGGTGCCGGTGGTGAAGTAACCGGCGAGGTGGTTTTTAATACCGCCATGACCGGTTATCAGGAGGTGCTGACTGACCCCTCCTACCGTGGCCAGATGGTTACCATGACCTACACCCAGATCGGTAATACCGGCATCAACCCGGAGGATATCGAGAGCCGCGGTCTGTTTCTGTCCGGCTTTATTGTGCGGGAATATCTGGATTTCCCTTCCAACTTCCGCTCAACCATGACTCTGGATGCCTATCTCAAGGAGAACGGTGTCGTTGGTATCCATGGCATTGATACCCGTGCCCTGACCCGCCACCTGCGGGATAACGGCGCACAGAACGGTATCATCTCAACCGTGGATTTTGATCATGCCTCACTGGTTGCCAAGGCAAAGGCAGTACCCAGCATGGCCGGTCTTGATCTGGCATCAGGTGTCTCCTGCGATAAGCCGTACCATTGGACTGAAGGGGCCTGGATACTGGGTGAAGGCTATCCCCAGGTTGACCCGGCCAGCCTCAAGTACAAGGTGGTGGCCTATGACTTCGGCATCAAGTACAACATCCTGCGCTGTCTGGTGGATGCCGGCTGTGATGTAACCGTGGTGCCTGCCACCTTCCCGGCAGAAGAGGCCCTGGCCATGAATCCGGATGGAATTTTCCTTTCCAACGGCCCGGGCGACCCTGAGCCTCTGGTTTCAGTACAGCAGGAGATCCGCAAGTTTGTGGGCAAGAAGCCGATCTTCGGTATCTGTCTGGGCCATCAGTTGCTGGGGCTGGCGCTGGGCGGCAAGACTGTCAAGCTACCGTTCGGCAACCATGGTTCCAACCTGCCGGTCATGGATATGTCCACCCGCAAGGTGGAAATCACTGCCCAGAATCACGGCTTTGCCGTTGATCTGGAGTCACTGGGTGATGCAGCCTGCCTGGGACATGAAAACCTGAACGATCAGACTGTTGAAGGGATCAGGCACTGCAGTCTGCCGATCTTCTCGGTGCAGCATCACCCTGAGGCATCACCTGGCCCACACGACTCACAGTATCTGTTTGGGCGGTTTGTTGACCTTATGGAAAAGCATAAAGGCCAATAGAACGCAGATGACGCGGATTGTACGGATGTACACGGATTGTTATTTAATGCTGTTGTGTTGTTTCTTATCTGCGTTAATCCGCTCAAATCAGATTTGATCCGCGTTCCATTAAAGTTTTAAGGTTTCTGTATGAAGTGTCACGCTCTTTATCAATCAGGAGAACTGCTTCAGAGGGTTCGTACGGCGTACCAACGATTGGTAAGCTGTGATTTCTGTCCCCACAACTGCGGGGTAAACCGGATCAAGGGGGAGCAGGGCAGGTGCCGGAGCGGGCTTAAACCACGGATAGCATCTGCCAATCTGCATCGCGGTGAGGAGCCGCCGATCAGTGGAACAAAGGGATCGGGTACGATCTTTTTCAGCGGCTGCACACTCAGTTGTCTGTTCTGTCAGAACTTCCCGATCAGCCAGCAAAACAGTGGCGATACCATCAGTACGCAACAACTGGCGCAGCGGATGCTGGGGCTTCAGAAGCGGGGGGCTCACAACATCAACCTGGTCACCCCGACCCACTGGCTTCCGCAGATTCTGGCAGCACTCTGGCTGGCTGTTCCACAAGGGTTCAGCCTGCCGATAGTCTGGAATTCCAGCGGGTATGAAACGGTTGAGGCGTTACAGCTGCTGGATGGAGTGGTGTCGGTCTATCTGCCGGACATGAAGTACAGCGACGATGTCCAGGCAGTGGAGCTATCCGGAGCGCCGGGCTACACCGCAGTCAATCGTGCTGCCGTGCTGGAGATGCTGCGTCAGGTCGGGCAGCTGCAGCTGGATGACAACGGCATTGCAACCCGGGGGCTGATCATTCGTCACCTGGTACTGCCTGAGGCTAGGGCAGGTTCTGCTGAAACTCTGCCCTGGATTGCAGAACAGCTTGGCGATGAGACCCATATCGCCCTGATGAGCCAGTATTTCCCGGCCTGGAAGGCGACTGACACGGCAGGTATCAACCGTGGTCTGACCCATGATGAATATGATGCTGCAGTGGAAGCGCTGGAGGAAGCCGGCCTCGAGAATGGCTGGGTGCAGGAGTTGGAGCAGGAACGAGGTCCCGTGTGAGAACGGTCGTTTTACTGATCATCTCCAACATATTCATGACCTTTGCCTGGTACGCACACCTCAAGAACCTGAGTAACCGGCACTGGCTGGTGGCGGTGCTGGTCTCCTGGGGAATCGCTTTTTTTGAGTATCTGGTACAGGTACCGGCCAACCGGATCGGCTATAACGGCAGTTTCAGTCTGGCCCAGCTCAAGATCACCCAGGAGGTGATTACGCTGGCGGTTTTTGTGCCTTTTGCTGTTTTTTACATGGGAGTACCGTTAAAGCTTGACTATCTCTGGGCTGGCTGTTGTCTGGCCGGAGCGGTCTATTTTATATTCCGATAATCACACGAAGGAGTAACGTGTAAATGCCTAAAAGAACAGATATCAAAAAAATCCTTATCATCGGGGCAGGACCAATCGTCATCGGTCAGGCCTGCGAGTTCGACTACTCCGGTACCCAGGCCTGCAAGGCGCTGAAGGAAGAAGGGTATGAGGTGGTACTGCTGAACAGCAACCCGGCCACCATCATGACTGACCCCAACTTTGCCGATCGCACCTATGTGGAGCCGGTGACCCCTGAAATTCTGGCCAGGATCATTGAAAAAGAACGGCCTGACGCCGTGCTGCCGACCCTGGGGGGGCAGACTGCGCTTAACACTGCGGTGGGCGTGGCTGAAATGGGGGTTCTGGACAAGTTTGGCGTTGAGCTAATCGGTGCCAAACTGCCGGCCATCAAGAAGGCTGAGGATCGTACCCTGTTCAAGCAGGCCATGGAAAAGATCGGACTTGAGGTGCCCCGTTCCGGTCTGGCTCACAACCGTCAGGAGGCGCTGGAGGTTGTCAAGACTGTCGGCTTCCCGGCCATTATCCGCCCCTCATTCACCTTGGGCGGCACTGGCGGCGGCATCGCCTACAACATGGAAGAGTATGAGCGGATGGCCATGATCGGCATTGATGCCTCGCCAACCGATGAAATTCTGGTTGAGGAGTCGGTAATCGGCTGGAAGGAGTACGAGCTGGAGGTGATGCGTGACACTGCTGACAACGTGGTGATCATCTGCTCCATTGAGAACTTTGACCCGATGGGTGTACATACCGGCGACTCAATTACCGTGGCTCCGGCCCAGACCCTGACAGACAAGGAATACCAGATCCTGCGGGATGCTTCGCTGGCCATTATCCGTGAGATAGGAGTGGATACCGGCGGCTCCAATATCCAGTTTGGCATCAACCCCCGTGACGGCCGTCTGGTAGTGATCGAGATGAACCCGCGGGTATCGCGTTCCTCGGCACTGGCATCCAAGGCCACCGGCTTCCCGATTGCCAAGATTGCTGCCAAGCTGGCTGTTGGCTATACCCTGGATGAGATCACCAACGATATCACCCGCGAGACACCGGCCTGCTTTGAGCCGACCATTGACTATGTGGTCACCAAGATCCCGCGCTTTACCTTTGAAAAGTTCCCGGCTGCTGATGCCACACTGACCACCCAGATGAAGTCGGTGGGAGAGGTTATGTCCATCGGCCGCACCTTCAAGGAATCATTCCAGAAGGCTCTCCGTTCACTGGAGATCGGGGTCTGTGGTCTGGATTCCAAGCTGTTTGACCTGGGGGCCGAGACCCGCCGCAGCCTGACCGAGAAAGAACAGGCGCTGCTGCATGAGAAGTTGAAAACTCCCAATGCCGAGCGGGTCTGGTATCTGGGGGATGCCCTGCGCAGCGGTATGAGTGTTGAGGAGATCCAGCGACATACCTTCTTTGACCCCTGGTTCCTGCACTGTATTCATCAGATCATTGAAAAAGAGGATGAGCTGAAGCAGCTCACAGTTTCAACTGTTACGGACGAACAGCTGTTTGAGGCCAAACAGTACGGCTTCTCAGACAAGATGCTGGCAAAGCTCTGGCAGACCACTGAAGATGCGGTACGTGAGCTGCGCTGGCAGAAGAATATCCGTCCGGTCTACAAGCGGGTTGATACCTGCGCTGCCGAGTTTGTTGCCTATACACCGTACCTCTACTCCACCTATGAGCAGGAGTGTGAGGCAGAGGTCACTGATCGCAAGAAGATCATCATCCTGGGTGGTGGCCCTAACCGGATCGGTCAGGGGATCGAGTTTGACTACTGCTCCGTGCACTGTGTCACCGCGCTGAAGGAAGCAGGTTATGAAGCAATCATCGTAAACAACAACCCGGAAACCGTATCAACGGACTTCGATATTTCCGACAGACTTTACTTTGAGCCGCTGACGCCGGAAGACGTGGATGCTATCATCCATACGGAAAATCCATGGGGCGTAGTGGTCCAGTTTGGCGGCCAGACTGCCATCAAGCTGACCAAATATCTGA
>CAZOTC010000231.1:0-4588 GCA_964582605.1 uncultured Geobacter sp.
GCCGATGCCCTGCGGCAGCTTCGCCACGATTTCCTCCATGGCCTGCATCGCCTCGCCGGAACTGCGGCCGGGAGCCGGCTCGCCCATGAAATTCAACGCCGGAAAACTGTTGAACCTTTCCAGGCGCGGGGAGTCGTAAACCCAGCGTCCCGAAGCCAGGGCGGAGAAGGGGACCATGCCGCCCCTGTTGTTGCGGACATACAGCCGTTCCAGGTCGCTCGGTAGCATCCGGTACGGCGCGTCCGCCTGAACGTACACTCGCTTCACCCGTCCGCCCTGAATAAAGTCGTTGACATAAGCGCTGCCGAAGGCGGCCGATATCGTCTGGTGGATGTTGGAGATGGGGACTCCCAAGGTGCCGGCCTTCTCCCAATCCACATCGCTGTGGTATTCCGGCACATCATCCAGGCCGTTGGGCCGGACCCGGACTAGTCTGGGGTCCTTTGCCGCCAACTGCAGAAGCTGGAGACGGGCTTCCATCAGCTTCTCGTGCCCCAGACCGCTGCGGTCCTGCAGCATGAAGTCAAAACCGTTGGCCTGGCCCAGTTCAATTACGGCCGGTGGCGAGAAGGCAAAGACCATTCCGTCTTTGATCTTTGAAAAAGCCCCCATGGCCCGCTTGGCAACGGCAGGCGCCCTGAGCCCCGGTGTTTTTCGGAGTTTCCAGTCCTTCAGCCTGACAAAGGACAGTCCCATATTCTGGCCCTGCCCCGCGAAACTGAATCCGGCAACGGTAATGATGGTTTCAACCGCCGCTTTTTCATTTTCAAGAAAATGTTTTTCAACCTGCTCAAGCACCTTGACGGTCCGTTCCTGGGTTGCACCTGCAGGCAGCTGAATCTGACAGATGATAAAGCCCTGGTCTTCATCAGGCAGAAAGGCGGTAGGCAGCCGGTGGAAGAAGAACGCCATGGCGGCCACAATAGCGCCGTACACCACCAGATAGCGCACCGGCTTGCCGAAGGAGCGGCTGACGATCCCCTCATACTTTGCCCTGCCCAGTTCAAACGCCCGGTTGAACCAGCGGAAGAATCGGCAGAGCGGCCCGCAGGAACTATCTTGCCGCTGATGTCCTTTTTCCACCGGCTTGAGCAGGGTGGCGCAGAGGGCCGGAGTCAGGATCAACGCAACAAAGACCGAGAGGATCATGGCAGAGATAATGGTGATTGAAAACTGGCGATAGATGACACCGGTGGAGCCGCCAAAAAACGCCATCGGCAGGAAGACCGCCGAAAGCACCGTGGCGATGCCCACTAGGGCACTGGTTATCTGCCCCATGGACTTGACCGTGGCATCGTGGGGTGATAACCCCTCCTCAGACATGATCCGCTCGACGTTTTCCACCACCACGATGGCGTCGTCAACCAGCAGGCCGATCACAATGACCAGAGCAAACATAGTCAGGGTGTTGATTGAGAAACCGGCTGCGGAAAGCACCCCCATGGTTCCCAACAGCACCACCGGCACCGCGATGGTGGGGATCAGCGTGGCCCGCAGGTTCTGCAGGAACAGGAACATGATGATGAACACCAGCAGTACCGCCTCAACCAGGGTATGCACCACTTCCTCTATCGAAATCTTGACAAAGGGTGTGGTGTCATAGGGGTACACCACCTGCATCCCGGCCGGAAAAAACTTTGACAGTTCCGCCATCTTGGTCTTGACCCGGTTGGCAGTATCCAGTGCATTGGCACCTGCAGCCAGACGGATAGCCATGCCGGCGATCGGTTTGCCTTTGTAGCGTGCGATAATATCGTAATTTTCCGTGCCGATCTTGCTTTCAGCCACATTCTTCAGCCGTACCGTCGATCCGTCCGGATTGGTGCGCAGGATCACTGCGTCAAACTGTTCCGGTGTCTGCAGCAGGGTACGGGCGGTAATGGTGGCGTTGAGCTGTTGGCCGTCCGGCGATGGTGTGCCGCCGAACTGCCCGGCCGAGACCTGGGCGTTCTGGGCTTGCAGGGCCGTAATCACATCATTGGTCGTCAACTGATAACTATGCAGTTTGGACGGATCAAGCCAGATCCTCATCGCATTCTGAGTGCCGAACTGCTGCAGTTCGCCCACCCCTTCGATCCGGCTGACAATATCCTGCAGGTTTGACACCATGTAGTCGGTAAGCTGGTGGCGGTCCAGTGAGCCGTCTTCCGACACAAGACCGATGATAAGCAGGAAATTTTTGGTGGATTTGACCACCTGAATCCCTTGCTTCTGCACCACCTGAGGCAGCAGCGGGGTTGCCAGCTGCAGCTTGTTTTGTACCTGTACCTGAGCGATATTCGGATCAGTGCCGGCCTTGAAGGTCAGGTTGATCGAGACCGCCCCTGCAGAGTCGCTGGTAGAGGACATGTAGATCAGGTTATCAATGCCGTTCAGCTTCTGCTCGATCACCTGGGTGACCGTATCCTGTACGGTCTGGGCCGAGGCGCCCGGATATACGGCATTGATGGTGATCTGAGGCGGTGCGATCGGCGGATACTGGGAGACCGGCAGGGTCTTGACCGCCAGCAGGCCTGCCAGCATCACCAGAATGGCGATAACCCAGGCAAAGATCGGTCTGTCTATAAAAAATCTGGCCATGGAACGGCTCCTTTATTTTTTTGCCGGTGTTGCGTGCTGTTGAGGCCCTGTCGGCTGAGCCGGAGCAGGCTTGCTGCCGAACGGCACCGCCTTGACCGGCGTGCCGGGGCGCGCCTTCTGGAGACCTTCAAGGATCACGCGATCCCCCGGTTTCAGTCCCTCAGCCACCAGCCAGGCATCCCCTACGGTGCGCAGGACCTTGATGATGCGCGGCTCCACCTTTTCTTCCGCACCAATGGCCATCACCATCGCCTCACCCTTCGGATTTCGGCTTACTCCCCGTTGCGGCACCAGTATTGCCTGTTCATCAACCCCTTCCTCCAGTACGGCCCGTACAAACATGCCGGGGAGCAGAACCTGGCGGGGGTTGGGGAAGACGGCCCGCAGCGTAATTGAACCGGTGCTCTGGTCAACCGTTACTTCCGAGAACTTCAGGGTGCCCGGCTGCGGATAGCTGCTGCCGTCTTCCAGCAGCAGCTTGACCCGCGCCTGGGCCGAGGCTGCATCTTTTTTCAGAACACCGCCGGCAAGATTCTGTTTCAGCTTCAGCATCTCGGCGCTTGACTGGGTCACATCCACATACATGGTGCTTATCTGCTGAATGGTCGCCAATGCAGCCGCCTGGTTGCTGGTAACCAACGCCCCTTCTGTCACGCTGGACCGTCCAATCCGTCCTGCTATCGGTGCTACTATTCTGGTGTAGCCGAGGTTTATACGTGCCGTGTCAACAGCGGCCCTGGCTACCGCCACTTCTGCTTCCGCCTGCTTATAGGCGGCTTGGGCATCATCGTTGTCCTGCTGGCTGACTGCCTTGGTCTTGACCAGCTCCTGATAACGTTCAGCCTTCAGCCTGGTGCTGCTCAGGGTGGCCTCAGCCCTCGCCTGAGTCGCCTTGGCGCTTGCAAAGGCAGCTTCATAACTTGCGGGATCGATCTGATACAACACCTGTCCGGGCTTTACATCACTGCCTTCTACAAAAAGCCGCTTTTTGATGATCCCTCCCACCTGCGGCCGCACTTCTGCAATCAAGTAAGGGCTGGTACGACCTGAAAGCTCGGTTGTCAGGACGACCCGCTGCTGTTTTACCTCCATCACGCCGACTTCAGGCGGCCCCATCTGTGGCGGGGGAGGCTGCTTTTTACCGCAACCGGCAATCATCACGACAGCTGAGATCATCGCAGCTGCAGCTATCATTTTCGTCTTGTTGAGCGTTTGCATAGTCACCTCGTTCTTGATACATATCATATAGTAGTTATTATCGTTTCAGGGAATCCCAGCATGCACTTGCTATCTGATGTATCAGCAGATCATCAAGCTGGATAAAACCCAGAATGTGGTTGCGTGCCACCGACACAATCGGACCAAAGGCCAGATCAAACAGTACCGGCATCGGCAGATCTTTGATCACCTGCAACTCTACCCCTTCTGTAAACAGCTGCTTATAGATGTCGCACTTGCAGCTGGAGTCGTTACTCTCCGTATTCCCCAGCAGCTTGTCCCGGCGGAAGTCCGTACCAAATGGTGAATTATGAAACTGCTCCATATACTTGAATTCCAGCGGATGTGTGATGAAATACTCCAGAATGCCGATGGCAAGATGCATAAAACGATCCCGAATTGGCCTGTCCGGTGTATAGCCCTCCATAAGAACAACGGTAATCCGGTTTTCCAGCTCAGCATACAGCTCATTGATCAGCACATCCTTGTTTTCAAAATAGCGGTAGATCGTCCCTGCAGCAACACCGGCCTGCTTCGCAATCAGGGCACAGGGTGCGTCGTGGAACCCCTGCTTTGCCACCAGTTCCAGGGTAGCCTGCAGCAGTAACTCCCGTTTGTCGTCTCGCGCCATGATACTCCCCATACAAAATGAATGATCATTCATTCACTACGCCCGTTTAAGCAGATGGTCAAGCAGAAATTTTACCTGCCCACCAGACCGATACAAGCTTCTCAGGGCGCACAAACGACAAAAGGCCGGGTTTCCCCGGCCTGTTCAGCTGACCTATCA
>CAZOTC010000232.1:0-4548 GCA_964582605.1 uncultured Geobacter sp.
TGAAGGTGTCCCGTTTTGGTGCCAAGGCCTTTGAACAGGCTGCCGGATTCCTGCGTATCCGTGGCGGAAAACATCCTCTGGATAACTCTGCAGTCCACCCGGAACGTTATCCACTGGTGGAACAGATGGCTGCCGATCTCAAGGTCTCTCTTGAAGAGCTGACTAAAACTCCGGCCTTGGCTGAAAAGATCGACCTGAAGAAGTACGTCAGTGATCAGGTTGGATTGCCGACCCTGCGGGATATTCTGGAGGAACTGAAAAAGCCGGGCCGTGACCCGCGCCAGCAGTTCCAGACCGCTGATTTCAGGGATGATATCCGTGAGATCAGTGACCTGCAGGAAGGGATGATCCTGCAGGGGGTGGTGACCAACGTGACCGCCTTTGGCGCCTTTGTGGATATCGGGGTGCATCAGGACGGTCTGGTGCATGTCAGCCACCTGGCCAACCGGTTTATCAAGGATCCCAATGATGTGGTACAGGTGGGGCAGGTGGTCAAGGTCAAGGTGCTGTCTGCGGATCCGCAGCGCAAGCGGATCGCCCTGTCCATCAAAGAGGTTGAAACAGGTGTCTGCTCTGCCGGCAGACCGGTTCAGGCAACAAAGCCAAGGCCTGAGCCAAGGTTGTCAACAGGGGGGCTGGACTTGAGTGCCATGGAACAGGCCGGTTTTCGGGTCAAGTCGAAGCGATGATACCGTCAGATGATGTATTGCGGCCATGCTGTGATGCTGGAGGGTTTGATCCTGGTGAACTGGTGGCACTGGCAGAAATGCGGATGCCGTTTGGCAGATATCAGGGACGCTTGCTGATTGACCTACCGGAACGTTACGTTGTCTGGTTTGCCGGTAATGGATTTCCGGAGGGGCGGTTGGGCAGGATGCTGCAGACGGTGTATGACATCAAGGTAAACGGCTTGGAGTATTTATTTGAGCCGCTACGCAAGGGCCGAGGTGACTGATCTGACCAACAACTAACTATACGCTTGAAAAAAATAAAAAAACAGACTGTTTTATTTGGTTTAAACAGATTATTGTGTAATCAAGGTAAGCGCTACCCCAAACAATTGTAACAAAAGGAGATGCAAGCTGTAGATTCGTATGTTAAACCGTGTAGTACCATGCAGCATCCAGTATGGAGGTTAACAGTATGGAAGACAGTCCACCTGAGTAGTTTGGCAACATATTCGCTAACCGAAAGGCTGTTTTTGGATACAGTCTACTGACCATGAAAATTGGTGCACAAGAGTACAAAATAATTAATGAGGCCTGCTTATATTGCAGGCCTCATTTTTTTATACACAGGCATCCGTAGTTGAGTTTGTCTGTACAAACAGTTATATTCTGTCTCACTTTAACGGAAAAGGTCTGGAACCGCCATGCTTTTGATGCTTGATAATTACGATTCGTTTACCTTCAATATCGTTCAATACCTGGCGCAGCTGGGTGAGGATGTGAAGGTGGTGCGCAATGACGAGATTGCTGCTAGTGAGATTGCTGGTCTGAAGCCAGACCGGATTGTTGTTTCGCCGGGCCCCTGTTCTCCGGAGGAGGCGGGCATTTCAGTAGCAACCATCAGGGAATATGCGGGCAAGATTCCGCTGCTGGGGGTCTGTCTGGGGCACCAGTCCATAGGTAGTGCCTTTGGTGGCAAGGTGGTGCGCAGTGTGGAGCTGATGCACGGCAAAACCTCAGCGATCCACCATGACGGCAGGGAACTGTTTGCCGGCTTGTCTAATCCGTTCAATGCCACCCGCTACCACTCACTGGTGGTTGAACGTTCCAGCCTGCCGGAATGCCTTGAGATCACCGCCTGGGTGGATAACGGCGAGATCATGGGGCTGCGTCACAAAGAGCTGCCGGTCTGGGGTGTTCAGTTCCATCCGGAGTCGATCCTGACCGAAGGCGGTATGGAACTTCTGGATAATTTCATCAAGCTTTCCCGTCAGTATCCGGTGCAGCTGTGAGCAACGGACAGTGCTGCGACTATCTGATTATCGGTGCCGGGATCATCGGTCTGGCCCTGGCCCGTGAACTGCACTCACGCTTTCCCAAGGCCGATATTCTGGTGATTGAGAAGGAGGCTGAAGTGGCCTGTCACGGGAGCGGTCGTAACAGTGGCGTACTGCATGCCGGTTTCTATTATTCGGCTGACTCGCTCAAGGCACGCTTTACCCGTGACGGCAACCGGATGATGACGGAGTATGTCAATAGTCGCGGTCTGGCCATCAACCCGTGCCACAAGGTGGTGGTGGCTTCTGATGAAAGCGAGATCGAGGGGGTGCAGGAGCTACAGCGCCGAGGGGAGCGCAACGGCGTAGATGTTCGCATTATTGATGAACAGGAACTGGCCGAAATTGATCCCAATGCCAAGACCACCGGGATTGCGCTCTACTCCCCAACCACAGCCACGGTTGACCCTACTCAGGTCTGTCATGCGGTCAAAACGGATCTGGAGGCCGGCGGCGTCCGCTTTCTGTTTGGTCAGGGCTACCTGAAACGGCAGGGGGATGCGGCTATTGTCACCACCGGCGGTCTGGTGCTGGAAGCAGGTCTGGTGATCAATGCAGCCGGGCTGTATGCCGATACGGTTGCCCGTGATTACGGTTTTTCACAAAACTACACCATTATCCCGTTTAAGGGGATCTATCTGAAATATACCGGCAGGGACAAGCCGATCCGTACCAACATCTATCCGGTGCCCAACCTGAAGAACCCGTTTCTGGGTGTCCATTATACGGTGACCGTAGATGGTACGATCAAGATCGGCCCCACCGCTATCCCTGCCTTCTGGCGTCAGAATTACCAAGGGCTGGAACACTTTAGTCTGGGGGAATTGTTCGAGATTATCGGCTGGGAATCGCGTCTGTTTCTGGGGGATAACTTTGGTTTCCGTTCTCTGGCGCTCACCGAGTTAAAAAAATATGATCGCAGTTACTTTACCGGGCTGGCAACAAAGATGGTTCAGCAGATTGATACCAGCGGTTTTAACCAATGGAGCAAGCCGGGCATCAGGGCGCAACTGTTAAATACCGTTACCAGGGAATTGGTGCAGGATTTTGTTGTTGAAGGTGACAACCGCAGTGTACATCTGTTGAACGCGGTGTCCCCCGCCTTTACCTGCAGTTTCCCTTTTGCTGCCTGGGTGGTTGACCGCTACATCGCAACAGCTTGATATTTGTGGAGTTTTAATACGCCAGCGGCCGCCCGGAGCTACCCGGACGGCCGCTGGCATTGTATGTACGGAACTGATTTACTTGATTCCCTTTTTGTGCATGGCTGGTCCGTACTGCTTGTCAAGCCCCTGAATATGGTTGATCAGCCAGTTCTTGAGGAAGTTCATGATCTCCTGCCCCAGTGCCGTTCCGTTGCGGTACTTGTCAAGAATTTCATTGAGTTGGGCAACCAGAGCTTCGTGGGCACGTTTTTGTTCAGCATAGCCGCTATAATCGGACTGCTGCATCAACTGCTCTTCATGGGCAAAGTGAGTCTTGGTGTACGCCACCAGTTCGTCAAGAATACTGCCGATCGCCTCTTTACTACGACCGGAGCGCATGGCAGCGTAGAGATCGTTTATAATATCAATCAACCGCTGGTGCTCCTTGTCCATCTGACTGACCTTGACACTGTAGCTGCTGCTCCAGACAATCAGTTTGCCTGAATCGGAAAGCTTAAACTGACCAACCACTTTCTGCAGTTCTTCAGACAGGCGAGACAACTGCTGAGCGGTACCGACCGTGGTACGCGAACGCTCCATGGTCTGCTGGGCGATGTTGGTGATCTGGTGGATGTTTGAACTGATCTCGCTGGTGGTTGCGGTCTGCTCCTCGGCTGCGGTTGCGATCTGTTGCACCTGCAGATGTACCGCGCTTATCTCTTCCTGAATCCTTCGCAGCGCCTCACCGGAGCGGGTTGCCTCTTCAGTGCCTTGTTCAACCTCGGCAACCCCTTCTTCCATGGCTGAAACAGCACTTTTGGTCTCCTGCTGGATCGCCTTGATCATCTGGTCGATTTCACGGGTGGCCTTGGTGGTTCGTTCTGCCAGGGCGCGTACCTCATCGGCCACCACGGCAAAACCTCGTCCCTGCTCACCAGCCCGGGCAGCCTCAATGGCTGCATTCAGCGCAAGCAGGTTGGTCTGATCAGCAATGTCCTGAATGGTGCCGATGATCGAGCCGATCTGATCTGAGCGTGCCCCCAGCCCTTCCACGGTTTTGGCCGATGCCTGCACCCGCTCGGCGATCCGTTGCATGACATTGATTGATTTTTCAACCACAGCAGCACCATGGGCCGCTGCCTCGTTGGCCCGGTCGGCCCCTTCGGCAGCCAGCATGCAGTTCTGGGCGATATCGCCGCTGGTGGCAGACATCTCTTCACTGGCAGTGGCCACGGTAATGGCCTGTGAAGCCACCTCTTCGGCACCATTGACCATCTCCTGGGAACTCTGTTGCATTTCAGATGATGAGTTGGCCACATGGGTTGATGAGTCCGACAGGGTCCCGATCAATTCACGCAGGGAATTAACCATGTTCTGAAACGATACTGAAAGCTGTCC
>CAZOTC010000233.1:0-4548 GCA_964582605.1 uncultured Geobacter sp.
AACATGATGATATCATCGATACGGTTTAAACACTCCGGTTTGAAGGTTGCCCGCAACGATTCCATCGAACGGTTCTTTTTGTCTTCCTCATCCAGAGACTGATCCTGAATCCACTGTCTGCCAACATTGGATGTCATGATGACGACCGTGTTTTTAAAATCTACCGTACGACCATGTCCGTCGGTGAGCCGGCCGTCATCCAGAATCTGCAGCAGGATGTTGAAGACATCCGGATGCGCCTTTTCAATCTCGTCAAACAGCAGCACACAGTAGGGTTTACGCCGCACCGCCTCGGTCAGTTGTCCCCCTTCTTCATAGCCGACGTAGCCGGGAGGTGCCCCGATCAGACGCGAGACAGCGAATTTTTCCATGTATTCGGACATGTCAATCCGCACCATATTCTCTTCCGAGTCAAACAGCGATTCAGCCAGGGTGCGAGCCAGTTCTGTCTTGCCGACCCCGGTTGGCCCCAGAAAGATGAACGATCCGATTGGCCGCTTGGGATCCTTGATGCCGGATCGTGCCCTTAAGACAGCATCAGCAACCAGTTGCACCGCCTCATCCTGGCCAACCACCCGCTGGTGCAGGATCTCATCCAGTTTAAGCAGCTTGTCCCGCTCAGTCTCCACCAGACGAGTTACCGGTATACCGGTCCAGCGGGCAACAATCTCGGCAATCTCATCTTCCGTTACCTCTTCACGGAGCAGCTTTTGACCTCCCTGCTTATGGTTCAAGGCCTCTTCTTCATTCTTGAGCGCAGTTTCCAGACCCGGCAGCTCCGAGTATTTAAGTTTTGAGGCCTGCTCAAGGTTGTAGGAGCGTTCCGCCTGCTCAATCTCACGGCGGGTCTTTTCAATCTGTTCCCTCAGTCCCTGTACCCGCTGGATCGCTACCTTTTCACTATCATACTGGGCCCGCATGGTAGCTGCCTTTTCCTTTTCCTCGGCCAGTTCCTTGCGTAACACATCCAGGCGCTCCCGACTGGCCTGATCCTTTTCCTTTTTCAGGGCCTGCTCTTCGATCTCAAGCTGCATGACCCTTCGGCTGATCGTATCCAGCTCAGAGGGCAGCGAGTCAATCTCGGTGCGCAGCATGGCACAGGCCTCGTCAACCAGATCGATTGCCTTGTCCGGCAGGAACCGCTCGGTAATGTAGCGGTGGGAGAGGGTGGAGGCAGCTACCAGGGCGTTGTCCTGGATCTTGACCCCGTGATGCACCTCAAAGCGCTCCTTGAGGCCCCGCAAAATGGATACCGTATCCTCTACGGTGGGCTGCTCCACCAGAACAGGCTGGAAGCGGCGTTCCAGGGCAGCATCTTTTTCAATATTCTGGCGGTACTCATCCAGAGTAGTTGCACCGATGCAGTGCAGCTCCCCCCGTGCCAGCATCGGTTTGAGCATGTTACCGGCATCCATGGCCCCTTCGGCCTTGCCTGCCCCCACAATGGTGTGCAGCTCGTCAATAAACAGGATGATCCGCCCCTCGGCCTGCTTGACCTCATTCAGCACCGCCTTGAGCCGTTCTTCAAACTCTCCACGGTACTTTGCACCGGCAATCAGTGAGCCCATATCCAAGGCAAAGACGGTCTTGTCCTTCAGTCCTTCAGGTACGTCGCCCTTTACGATCCGTTGTGCAAGCCCTTCAACCACAGCGGTTTTGCCCACACCCGGTTCACCGATCAGCACCGGGTTGTTCTTGGTCTTGCGGGAGAGTATCCGGATAACACGGCGAATTTCCTCATCCCGGCCGATAACCGGATCCAGCTTGTCGGTGCGGGCCATTTTGACCAGGTCACGACCGTACTTCTCCAACGCCTCGTAGGTCTCTTCAGGGTTGGCTGAGGTGACCCGCTGGTTGCCGCGAACCTCGGAAAGGGCTGCCAACAGACGATCCGTTGTGATGTTGTACTGCTTTAATAATTTGCCAGCACCGCTGGCGTCACCTTCGGCGATCAGGGCCATCAACAGATGTTCAACCGATACATACTCATCCTTCAACCGCTTTGCCTCAGCCTCGGCAGCCACCAGCAGGCGGGAGAAACGTTGCGAAACATAGATCTTGCCCGGTTCGGCACCAGGGCCTGATACCCGGGCGCGCCGATCAAGTTCCGTCTCGGTTGCCCTTTGCAACGAAACAAGGTCGATATCCATTTTTGTCAGGATGCGCGGCACCAGACCATTTTCCTGATGTAACAGAGCCCAGAGCAGATGTTCGCCGTCCACTTCAACATGGCCGTAGCTGGTGGCCTTGGTTTGGGCTGCGCCTAGCGCCTCTTGGGATTTTTGAGTAAAGCGATTGATATCCATGGTTCTGATTCCTTTCATCAGTGCATAGCTCACCTGTGTAAAGAGGTAAGCACGGCTTGTGGATAAGTCAAGGAGGCTCATAAAGCTTTTCAGTTTTATCAAGCTGTACCGATACGATACCTATACGCACTATTAGCCGTCTTTTCAGGAGGCTGCCATGAAAGTCCAGAGTTCGAATATCCTGATGACCAGTCAGCATCTTGCGCTGCAGGAACAGACCAAGACTGAATCACTGAAGGTCTGGATCGGCAATAAAAGGCCTGATTTTGAAGGGATGGGAGCAGCATTGCAGCCTTCTTCACGTGACCGTGTGGATCTCTCGCAGCTGGCTAAAAATGCAGCCACTGTGAATAACAATAACGGTCATGCGGTCAGATCCCATGGTGCCGGTAAGGATAAGGCGGAAGATATTGATTCAACTACAAGATTTATAAACATTTTAATGGAGTTGATTACCGGCAGGAAGGTTAAAATCAAAACCGTATCACCGGAACCGGAAGAAGTTGATCCGGAAAAAGCTGCTGCATTGACCCAGGCGGCAAGTCAGGCTTCCGGTCAATCACAACCGCAAGCCGGATCTGCAGGTTTCGGACTTGAGTACGACAGGCGGGAGACCTATCTGGAGGCTGAAAGCCTGAACTTCTCTGCCAGGGGGGTAGTAAGAACCACTGACGGCAAGCAAATAGACTTTAATCTGGAATTGTCAATGCAACGGTTGTTCTACAGTGAAGAGAGCACCAGTATCCGTCTGGGGGATGCCGTTCAACAACAGGATCCACTGGTTATCAACTTTGATGGTACTGCGGCACAGTTAACCAGTGCAAAGTTCAGTTTTGATCTTAATGCAGACGGAGCTGCAGAACAGATCTCGTTTGTTGGCCCGAACAGCGGCTTTATTGCGTTGGATAAAAACGGGGATGGCCGTGTGAATGACGGCAGTGAGCTGTTTGGCACGGTCAGCGGTAACGGCTTTGAGGATCTGGCAGCCTACGACCAGGATCAAAACGGCTGGATTGACGATAATGATTCAGTGTTTGGACAATTGCAGGTCTGGACCAAAGATGTCCAGGGCAATGATCTGCTGACCAGCCTGAAAGGCAGCGGCGTTGGGGCTTTGTATCTGGGGAATATATCCACGCAGTTTGATTTTAAAACTGCCAATAACGAATCGCTTGGCACGCTTCGGGCCAGCAGTGTCTATCTGAATGAAAACGGCAGTGTCGGCACCCTGCAGGATGTTGATCTGACCGTGTGAGGTTTGTTTCCGGTGCCCGATGGTGTCAAACCGTCGGGCACCGGCCATTTTGCTGCACGATTGATCAGATGGTTTGTTTCAGCTCTTCAATCAGCCCCCCCAGAAAGTCATACCCTTTCTGCCAGAACCCGGCAGATTCAATATCAATTCCTGCCAGTTTGGCAGTGTCGGCCGGAGACAGTGCGCCGCCTGATTCCAGCAAGGCGCGATAGCCCGGTTTGAAGGCGTCGCCGGCCTCACGGTATTGTTGATACAGGGCCAACACCAACAGTTCGGCAAACGTGTAAGAGTAGCAGTAGAAACGGCTATGGATAAAGTGGCTGATGTAAGACCAGCCCCAACTGTAGGCCGGGATCATCTCCACCGCATCACCGAACAGCTTGCTGTTTTCCTCCAGCCAGAGTTGGGAAATCCGTTCATTTGAGAGCAGCCCGTTCTGCCGTTCACTGTGCAGGCGCATTTCAAAGCGGGTCAGCACGGTCGGACGGAAGGTGGTGGCGATGATATCCTCAATCTTGGCGCAAAGTAATGATTTGCGAACCTCAACATCCTGTTCCTGATCCAGCAGCATGCGGGTCAACAGCATCTCACCAAACACCGAGGCGGTCTCAGCCAGCGGCAGCGGGGCATGATAATTAAGGCTGTTTTGCTTCTGCGCCAGCACAAAGTGCAGGCCATGGCCCGCCTCATGGGCAATGGTGGCGATATCCCGCAGGTTGTTGGTGAAATTCAACAGCAGAAACGGTGGATCAACCGGTGAAATTCCCATGGCAAAGGCGCCGCCTGATTTGCCCTGACGTGGCAGCACATCCACCCGGCGCTCATCAAAGAATGCCTGAATAATATCACCAAACTGCGGGTCATAGTTGCGATAGGCAGCTACGGTCAGGTCGCGGGCCTCATCAAAGGTATACTTCTTTTGTGCCTCTGCAACCGGTGCATAGACATCGCAGTTGCGGATCTTGTCCATCCCCAGCATCTTGGCCT
>CAZOTC010000234.1:0-4533 GCA_964582605.1 uncultured Geobacter sp.
CTGGTGCTTGGAGGCATCGGCACGGGTGGCAAGCTTGCCCGCTATGGCGGCGTCGCTGAGCATGTTGGCATCCTTGATCAAAGTCTGGATCGATTCAACCATCCTCTTCATGGCCATCATGACACTGTCATCACGCAAACCGGCAGCGTTAATCTCGATCGAGCAGTTACCGGCCCCGACTTTGACTGCGATATCAGCAACCTCTGATGGATCACCACCCAGTTGTGCCAGCACTATCTTGCTGATGAAGAGGCCGAGTCCAATAGCCAGAAGCGCGCCAACAACCGCCAGAATAGTCATGATTTTTGAGGCGTTATTGGCAAGAGCGGTATTTTCATTAGCAATCATCTTGGCTTGCTTCAGTTTTGACTCCATCAGTTTTTCAATCTGGTTCTGCAGCTCGCGGGATGCCTTGGCAGCGGAACCGACCAGGACTTCCTGAGCTTCGGCATTTTTACCCGCCAATGCCAGGGAAACTATCTTGTCAAGCTCTGTTCCGTAGATCGCACGAAGTTTTTTGTACTCATCAAACAGCTTGCGTCCTTCATCCGTCAGAATGGTCTTTTCAAACTCAGCAACGCTCTTGTTGTTACCATCCCTGAGGTCCTTGATCCGGTTGGCGAACTTCTGTTTATCCGCTAAGGAGGTGGCGCTGATGATGTCCCGGGAATTGACCCGCTGCCTTTGGAAGGCGATCGAAATATCGGCCATATCTCCCAGTGGCACCGTAACTTTTTCATATAGTCTGGTATCGGCTGCGCCAATCTCATGAATTTCTTTGATGCCGAACCAGCCGATAATGCCCGCAATGACCGCGACAAGAATAAATCCGGTTAAGAGCTTTGCCTTGAGTCTCAGGTTGTAAAACCACTGCATGGTGAACCTCCTTGCGTAGGTAATGTAAGAGTAGTGTCAGGCGGCTTCGTCAAGTTGAACAGGTGCCGGGTTTGCTGTACCTGCCTGAAGAATGGCATCCATGGCGTCATTGCCAAAGACCCGGTCAATGTTCAGCAGCATCAGAAACTGATCGTTCCGCTTACCCATCCCTTCAATAAAGTCGGTGTTCAGGTGTGTACCAAGCCGTGGGGCCGACTCGATCTCGTGCGGCTCAAGCTCAAGCACCTCACGAACCGAATCTGCCAGTGCGCCGGCAATGACGGTGTCTCCGCCCACCTTTACCTCAAGCACGATTACGCAGGTGTTGATGGTACTCTGGGTGGCAGACAGCCCGAACAGCAGCCGCAGATCGACCACCGGTACCACGCTGCCGCGAAGGTTGATCACCCCCCGCAGATAGGCCGGAACCTGGGGTATCCTGGTAGTGCCCTTGTATTCCAGGATCTCGCGTACCCGGGCTACATCTACGGCAAAAATCTCATCGTCCAGCGTAAATGAAAGATACTGCGTTACCTGCAGGTGCTCAGGCTCTGCCATAGCGGTTCCTCCTTTTGAATGCATTACAGATGTTTGATGACGGTAAACAACTCTCGTGCCAAATGCCTGTAACGTAATGTTAAGTAGGAAAAACAGCGGATAACGCGACTCTCGGGATGCTCTTCTGTGGGGCGGGGAATAAGAAGGATGAAGTGGATGTGTCAGCAGGTGTGTCGCGGCGCAAAAGTGTGACAATGTGTCACACAAGTGTGTCAGTCAGGCGGCAGGTTGTCCAGGTGGCGGTAGATGGTGCGGCGGCTGATACCCAGCAGATGTGCCGCCTTGGATTTGTTGCCGCCGCTCATGATCAGGGCTTCTGCAATCCGGCCGGGAAGTAGCGAGGAGAGTGATGCCGGTGCCGTAGGCGCTACAGGCTGGCGCAGCCGGATCTGTGGTGTCGTCAGATCAAGGGAAAGCTGGTCGGCATCGATCAGGCTGGAGCGGGTCAGCACGCAGGCATGTTCAAGCAGATGCTGCAACTCTCTGACATTACCGGGCCAGGTGTGGGCATGCAGTAATGCCATTGCGGCATCGCTGATACCGCTGATGGTCTTGCGAAACACTCCGGCATACCGTTCCAGAAAGTGATCAACCAGTAACGGCAGATCTTCCATCCGTTCCCGTAGCGGCGGGACTGACAGTTTTATAACGTTAAGGCGGTAGTACAGGTCTTCCCTGAAGGTGCCCTGCCTGACCCGCTCGGCCAGATCCTGATGTGTGGCTGCGAGCACACGGACATCAACCTTGATGGTATTCGAATCGCCGACCCGTTCGAACTCACGTTCCTGCAGGACGCGCAATAAACGCATCTGCATGGCAGGGGAGATGTCGCCGATCTCATCCAGAAAAATAGTGCCGCCGTCAGCCATCTGAAAGCGTCCCGTCTTGTTGGCAATGGCACCGGTAAAGGCCCCCTTGACATGGCCGAATAGTTCACTCTCCAGCAAGGTGTCCGACAGGGCGGAACAGTTGACTTTGACAAAGGGCTTGCCATGGCGGCTGCCGGAGTTGTGCAGTGCCTCGGCCACCAACTCTTTGCCGGTGCCGCTTTCGCCCTGAATCAGCACCGTACTGGGGACGTCGGCCAAGGCTTCGATCTTGCTGTAAAGTTTTTGCATTGCCAGGCTTGCACCGATTAGCCTGCAAAACCCCCTGCGGGTATGCAACTGCCCCTCAAGCTCGTCAATGCGGGTTTCATCACGCAAGACCACGACAATTCCGGTACAGCAGTCAGCATGATCACGGATAGGCGATGTCGTAATGGTGACCACCTGTTGTTGCTTCTGGGGCCTCTTGCAGCGGATCCGCTCACGTTTGCCCGGGAGGCCGGTGGCGAGCGACTCCTGGATCAGCTGACGGCAGGCGCCGTCACAGGGGAGGTGTACACACGCTTCAGGGTGTGCAACCTGGCGGGAAAGACAGGCGCAGATTAGGGCTGCCGCCTGGTTGGAATGCTGCAGGACCCCTTTTGCATCAAGCATCAGAATGCCGTCAGACAGAGATCTGAAGATCGCCTCAAGGTCAGCGCGATGGCGGTCTGCCTCTTCTGCCAGGCGTTTTGCGTTTAAGGCATTACGGGCGGCATTCAGCAGTTCATTGGGCTGGATCGGCTTTGTAAGGTAGTTGCAGGCCCCCAGCCGCACTGCCTCGGAAGCGGTTTCGATCGCCGGCCTGCCGGTGATCAATACCACCTGCAGCAGGGGATTACAGAGGCGCAGCAGTTTCAGCAGGTCGACACCGGTGCTGGTACCCAGCTGGATGTCGACTATCGCAATATCACAGGGAGCATCATCAAGTATCTGCAGGGCAGTGGCTGTTGATGTGGCCTGTCGCACCAGATAGCCGTCATGCTCCAGAATCAGAGCGAAGGTCGCCAGGACCGATGGTTCATCATCAACAATCAATACAGCCGGTTGTTTCACCGTGGCTTCTCCTGTGCATCAAGGGCGGCACGTACCGCCTTGAGCAGTTTGACAATGGCATAAGGTTTGTGCAGCAGCCGGCCGATCTGCTCCTGCGTCAGCTTGCCCTCCGCTACCTGCGGGGCATAGCCGGTGGTAAAGAGCACCGGTATATCCGGTCTGACCTGCCTGATCTGCTGATATGCCTCATGTCCGCCCAGTCGAGGCATGACCAGATCGAGCAGCAACAGCCTGATCTGGTCGTTATGCTGCTTGAATAGCCTGACAGCGTCCTCGCCGTCAACAGCCGTTATCACCTGGTAGCCGAATTCTGCAAGTACCTGCGCAATCATCTGCCGTATCCGTTCGGAATCTTCGGCCATCAGGATGGTCTCTGCCCCACGGGGTAAAGTTTCATCCACCTCCTGCGGTTTTGCAACCGGAGCAGTGTCCCGGGAACAGGGCAGGTAGATAGTCAGCTCCGTACCCTGGCCGGGATGACTGGAAATCTTGATGACGCCATCATGGCTGGTAACAATGCCATAGACGATGGGGAGCCCCAGTCCGGTCCCCTTGCCGATCTCTTTGGTGGTAAAAAAAGGATCAAAAATCTTGGGCAGATTTTCAGGGGCAATGCCGTTGCCGGTATCCCTGAAACGGATCACAGCATATTCTCCCGCATTGGTCAGGCCGAGATCAGCAGCTTCGTCCCTGCTCAGGCAGACCAGCTCGCTGCTGAGGGTAATCGTGCCGCCATTGGGCATGGCATCCCGCGCATTAGTCGCCAAATTCATCAGCACCTGATCAAGTTGTTGCGGATCAGCGGAAAGTGTGATGGTCTCCGGACAGAAGCTGGTCTCAAGCAGGATTTCCTCGCTGATGATCCGGAGCAGAAACTCCTTGGTATTGACCAGAAAGTTGTTCAGATCGATCATTCTGCGGCTGGCAGTCTGCTTTCTGCTGAACAGCAACAGGTCACGGGTCAGGCAGGTGGCACGATTGGCGGCCTCGGTAATCTGCTGGGCAGGGAAACGTTGCGGGGCATCCGGAGCCAACCCGATCTGGCAGATATGGGCGTAGCCGATGATTGCGGTCAAAATGTTGTTGAAATCATGGGCGATACCACCGGCCAGGGTGCCGATGGCCTCCATCCGCTGTGCATGACGCAGTTGTTCCTCCATCTGCTGATGTGCAAGCT
>CAZOTC010000235.1:0-4519 GCA_964582605.1 uncultured Geobacter sp.
ATACTCCTCTGATTAATCTGACCAAGGCCGAGATTATCAAGCAGGGAACTTCGCTGGGGGTCGATTACAGTCAGACTCATTCTTGCTATGATCCATCTCCCGAAGGGTTGTCCTGCGGCTGCTGTGATTCCTGTCGTTTGCGGCTGAAGGGCTTTCATGAGGCAGGACTCGAAGATCCGTTGCCGTATATCAAAAAGTAAACTGCCGTTTTTGTCGTTACCTCCACATTTTATTCCCGTAATAAAAAGTGTAATAACAATATGTTTCGTTATATCAAAATATATGTATTCCGGCATAAGGGACAAATTTGGTCTTTTTGTGCTTGATTTTTCAAAAACTCGGAGTATGCTTTCTCATCGACGGCAGATGACCGTCTGATTACCCATCCAAGGAGGAAGCATGGACGTCCTTGCCCTCAGCCGGCTGCAATTCGCAGTCACCACTATGTTCCACTTCATCTTCGTCCCGCTCACATTAGGTCTTTCTGTCCTGACCGCCTGGTTTGAAACCAGGTATGTGCAGACTGGCGACGAAACCTACCTGCGGATGACCAAGTTTTGGGGCAAGTTGTTTTTGATCAACTTTGCTCTTGGCGTGGTCACCGGCATCACCCAGGAGTTCCAGTTCGGTATGAACTGGGCCGAGTATTCCCGTTATGTGGGGGATATCTTCGGGGCACCGCTGGCAATCGAGGCCACGGCAGCATTTTTCCTTGAGTCGGTCTTTATCGGGGTCTGGATCTTCGGTTGGGACAAACTCTCCAAGAAGGCCCATGCCACCACTATCTGGCTGGCAGCCTTCGGTACCAACCTTTCCGCACTCTGGATCCTGATTGCCAACGGGTGGATGCAGAAACCGGTTGGCTTTGTCCTGCGCAACGGCCGGGCAGAGATGAATGATTTTCTTGCCGTTGTTACCAATCCCTATGCCATCTACAAGTTCCTGCATACGGTAACTTCGGGTTACGTACTGGCAGGTTTTTTTGTGATGGGGGTTGCTGCGTGGCACCTGCTGAAGAAAAACGAGATTGATTTCTTTACCCGCTCCTTCAAAACTGCCGCCATGTTTTCACTTGTTGCCGGTATCGCTGTTGCACTTACCGGTGACTTCCATGCGGTTGAGATCGCCAAGGTTCAGCCCACCAAATTTGCGGCTATGGAATCAGTCTGGGAGACTCAGAGAAACGCTCCGATGCACCTCTTGCTGCTGCCGGATGAAGGCAATGAGCGTAACGCCGTTGCTACCGCGTCTGTCCCGGGAGCGCTCAGCTTCCTGGCCTTCCACGATACCAATGCCGAGATCAAGGGCCTGAAGGATTTTCCCAAAGATGAGCGTCCCCCGGTATTGCCGGTCTTTCTGAGTTTCCGGATCATGGCCGGGCTTGGCACACTGATGATCGGTCTTTCGCTTCTGGCGGTTATCATGCCTCGCTGGAGCCGTTTTGTTGATTTCAAGATTTTCCTGTTCGTAATGATTGCTGCTATCCCGCTACCTTACATAGCAATCCAGCTGGGGTGGCTGGTGGCGGAACTGGGACGTCAGCCTTGGGCAGTCTACGGTGTCATGAAGACCGCTGCCGGTGTGTCCAAATCAGTTACCTCGTTTCAGGTGCTGGGCTCGCTGCTGGGCTTTACCGCTCTCTATGGCCTGCTTGGTGCGATTGATATCTATCTGCTGGTCAAGTATGCCAAAAAGGGTCCAGATAAAGACAGTACCGGCATGATTCCGGTTAAGGAGGTGGCATAACATGGAAATGCTGCAAATTACCTGGTTTGTGCTCTGGGCAGTTCTGTGGGCGGTCTATTTCATGCTGGATGGATTTGTACTCGGACTTGGCTTTACCTCCGGCATGATTGCCAAGACCGATGCTGAAAAGCGGGTGCTGATCAACTCGGTCGGTCCGGTCTGGGACGGCAACGAGGTCTGGTTGTTGACTGCCGGTGGCGCGACCTTTGCCGCCTTCCCGACTACCTATGCACTCATGTTCAGCTATCTCTACACTGCCCTGCTGCTGCTGCTGTTTTCCCTGATTGTGCGGGGGGTCTCCTTTGAATTCAGGGGCAAGATCGACAATACTTCATGGAAAGGGGCCTGGGATACCGCGCTGATTGTCTCCAGCTTCCTGCCGGCCCTGCTGTTTGGTGTGGCATTCGGCAACATCTTCAGCGGCCTGCCGATGGACGCAGCCGGCTATCATGGCGGATTGCTCTCACTCCTGAACCCCTACGGTATTCTGACCGGTCTGCTGTTTGTCTGTATGTTTGCAGTGCATGGCGCGCTTTACTCTGCGGTTAAAACAACAGGTGAGCTTTCTGCCCGTGCCTTTGCCCTGGCAAAACTGCTCTGGATGCCTTTACTGTTGGTGGCGGTAGTCTTTCTGGGCTACACCGCCTATGCTACCAAGCTGTATGTCAACTATGTCAAGCTGCCGATCCTGTTTGTTATTCCGCTGATTGCCGTACTTGCGCTGGTGGCGGTTCAGGCCTTTATGATCAAGAACGCACCGCTCAAGGCCTTTGTTGCCTCCTGTTTCACAATAGTTTTTGTGGTGGTAACCGGGGTGGCCGGACTGTTCCCGAACCTGATCCCCTCAAGCCTTGATCCGGCTTATAGCCTGACCATTTTTAACTCGTCATCAAGTCAGTACACCCTCACGATCATGACCGTGGTTGCATTTATCTTTGTTCCAACGGTTATCCTCTACAAGATCTGGGTATACCGTCTCTTCAGGGCGCCGGTCACCGAGAAGGATGTGTTGGAGAACCACGAAGCGTATTAAGCATCGCTTGTGTTGCACACAAAAAAGCCGACCCTGATACGGGCCGGCTTTTTTGTAACTCATGCAATATATTGAGGATTACGCCCCCGCCTGTACCGCCGTAATGGCAACAACATTGACGATGTCGTCAACCGAACAGCCACGGGAGAGGTCATTGACCGGCTTGGCCAGACCCTGGATGATCGGGCCGACCGCCTCGGCTCCTGCCACCCGCTCGACCAGCTTGTAGGCGATGTTGCCAGCATCAAGGTCAGGGAAGATCAGGGTATTTGCTTTGCCTGCCACTGCGCTGCCCGGTGCCTTTTTCTCGCCAACCTTGGGCAGCAGGGCCGCATCAGCCTGAAGTTCGCCGTCAATCTGGATATCCGGCTTGATGCTCTTGGCGATTTCGACCGCCTTGGTCACCTTGTCAACATCTGCATGGGCAGCGCTGCCTTTGGTAGAGAAGGAAAGCATCCCTACCCGTGCCTCGACATCCAGGAACGCCTTGCAGTTACCGGCTGTTGCTACGGCAATCTCGGCCAGCGCCTGTGCGTCAGGGTTGGGATTGACGGCGCAGTCGGCAAACAGCAGGATACCGTTTTCACCAAAGGAAGGAGTCTTGGTGATCATCAGGAAGAAGGAGGAAACCGTCTTGATGCCGGGTGCCGGGCCAACGGTCTGGAAAGCCGCCTTAAGTACATTGCCGGTGGTGCCGGTTGCACCGGCAACTTCACCGCCTGCATCACCATTGCGGACCATCATACCGGCGTAGTAGAGGTTGTCTTCAGCAGTCAGCAGTTTTTTTGCGTCTTCAGCTGTCATCCCTTTTGCTTTGCGCAGTTCGACAAAGTCTGCAATGTACTGCTCAAGCTTGGGAGAGTCAGCAGGGTTAAGCAGTTCAACACCGGTTAGGTTAATCCCTTTGGCTGCGGCTTCTGCCTGGATCTTTGCCGGATCGCCCAGTATCACAAGCTTTGCAAGCCCCTGTGCAACGATTTTCTCTGCGGCATACAGCATCCGCTCGTCATAGCTCTCCGGCAGTACCACGGTCTGCAGGTTCTTTTTGGCCTTCTCCTTGATCTGGTCAACAAGATGCATTTTTGTCCTCCTTGAAAAAATAAAACGAGTTTTTGCTAGATACCTGATCAGTGTCTGATCGTCAATAAAAAAAGCCGCAAAAACGCGGCTTTTAGTGACACTAAGCAGTGTGCTGAACTGATCAGGCGTTCAGTGTTGTGACAACGTCCTGTAACGCCTTTTCAACATTCTCGTTATCGACCTGGCAAGTTCCAACCTGGAAGTGGCCGCCGCCGCCGTTTTTCAGCATCAGTGAACCGATGTTGACCTTTGAACTGCGATTGATGATGCTGTGGCCAACCGCAAAGACCGTATTCTGTTTGTTCAGACCCCACATGATCCGAATCGAGGTTACGACCTCAGGATACAGGCTGTACTCGACAAAACGGTTGCCGGTTACGATCTCATCGACATTACGCAGGTCTATGATCAACACCTTACCGTCAACCTTCGAGTTTTCCTGAATCATTTTTTTGTATTCAGCTTCCTGTTCGGCATAGCGGATCATCCGTTCCTTCACGTCAGGGTTTGCCAGAATTTCTTCAATCTTCATGGTCCGGCACATCTCGATCAACTCTTCCATCAGTTGATAGTTACTGATGCGATAGTCCTTGTAACGCCCCAGACCGGTGCGAGGATCCATCATGAAGGAGAGCAGAATCCAGCCTTGCGGATTGAGTA
>CAZOTC010000236.1:0-4482 GCA_964582605.1 uncultured Geobacter sp.
GGGCGTCCTTCAGGTTATTGAGCCGACCGCCGTCAGGATAGAGCGGATCACCCAGCAGCGGCATATTCGCTTCGGTCAGATGAACCCTGATCTGATGGGTGCGGCCGGTCTCAAGCCGCAGCTGTACCAGACTGGCTGCACCAAAACGTTCCAGCACCCGCCAGTTGGTGGTGGCCTCTTTACCATGTCGCGCCTTGCCGGACATCCGCAGTCGATCGGTCGGGTGGCGGCCGATGATGTTGCTCACCTTGCCGGTGTCTTCCTGGGGCGAGCCGTAGATCAGGGCCCAGTAGAGCCGTTTGATGCTGTGCGCTGCAAACTGTTCCGACAGGCCGCGGTGGGCAGCATCGTTTTTAGCAGCAACCAGTACGCCGGAGGTGCCTTTATCCAGACGATGGACAATGCCGGGCCGGATTTCGCCGCCTATGCCGGACAGATCGCTGCAGTGGGACAACAGGGCATTGACCAGGGTGCCGGAGTCGACCCCGGCGCCGGGATGAACGGTCATGCCGGCCGGTTTGTCAATCACGATCAGGTCATGGTCCTCATACAGCACAGTCAGCGGAATAGCCTCGGCCAACGGAACTGCCGGTGCCGGTGGCGGTATAGTCACGGTGATCCGTTCTCCGCCTGACAGCTTCAGCGATGATCGGGGCTGTACTCCTGCCAGCAGCACCTGGCCGTCATCGATCAGGCGTTGTACCGCTGCCCGGCTCAGTTCCTGAAATTGACCGGTCAGAAAGGCGTCCAGGCGTTGCCCGGCAGATTCTGCCGGCACTTCAAAGCAATAGGTCGGTTCCACGGTCTCTCCAAAAAGAAGAGGCGCGCCACCTGGACACGCCTCTGTCGGATATGCTGCTTGTCGTTGCTTACCAGATGGCTGATTCGATCTTGCCGGCCCTTTTGATCAGGATATCCACCAGCGTCAGGTCAAACATCCGCTCCGGATCGAGCTCCGGCGCCACCCGGGAATAGAAATGCTGACGTCCCTCTTCGATCTCTTCGCTCAGCACATCAAAGATATTATCATTCTTGATCCCGCTTTCCACCTTCTCCTGATTGTAGATGGCGACATCGGAGATGATAGCCCGCGCCAGGCGCGCCGCCTGCTCTTTGGTGGTCAGTACGTTCATGGATCGTCCTTTCTTGGGGAAGTCGACCGGAGATTTCAGATACTGTAGCGCAGTTTAACAGTAAAGTAAATCTCTAGACTTATCGTGGTCCTGCTTCTTCCTGAACCGGTTCCATCTGCGGGGCACTGTCGGCATTACCCGGCTTGAGGGTCAGTGTGGTTCGGCTGCCGTTGCGCAGAACCACAACCTGGACGGCAGTACCGATCCGGGTTGCCGCAACCAGCTGCTGCAGGTGAGAAGGGTCCCGGACTTCGACTCCGCCAAAGAGCAGGATCAGATCTCCTGCCTTGACCCCCCCCATTTCAGCCGGTCCGTTTTTTTGAACACCGGCGATCATGGTCCCGGTAGGTTTGGCAAGTCCCAGTGATCGGGCGATTTCTTCAGACACCGGCTTGATGGAGACACCCAGCCAGGCGCGGGTTACCTTGCCTTTATCCACCAGCTGGGTGATGATCGGCTTGGCCATGGCGGTCGGGATGGCAAAGCCGATCCCCTGACCGGCAGCCACAATGGCCGTATTGATGCCTACCACTTCTCCATGGATGTTGAGCAGCGGTCCGCCGGAGTTACCGGGGTTGATCGAGGCGTCGGTCTGGATAAAGTTTTCAATCACCTCGATACCGACATTGGAACGGCCGGTGGCTGAAATGACGCCAACGGTCATGGAGCTTTCCAGACCAAACGGATTGCCGATGGCGATGGCCCACTGTCCCACCTCAAGCCGGTCCGAATCCCCCAGCACCGCAACCGGCAGGTCGACTGCCTCGATCTTGATCACCGCGATATCGGTCTTTTGATCGCCGCCAACGATGCGGGCATCGTAGACCTTGTCGTTGGAGAGCTTGACCCTGATGCTCTCGGCATCACGCACCACATGCTCATTGGTGACGATATAGCCGTCACGGCTGATGATAAAGCCTGAACCAAGGCTCTTGTCACGCCGCGCCTGGGGGCCGCCTCCGAAGAACTCCTCAAACAGGGGGGGCATGTCGGGAAAAGGGCGGATCAGTTTCTTGCGGCTGATGGTGGAGATATTGACCACGCAGGGGGTGACCTTTTTGGAGACCTGGCTGAAGGCCCGCTGGGTGGCGAGGATGTCGGCCGGAACATCCTTGACCGGAGGCTCGGCCTCTGCGGCAGGTCGTTTGGAATTGAAGAAGACCGGGTCATCCTTGGGGCCGGAGCAGCCCCAGAGAAACAGACATACCGAAACCGCCGCAACTGCTTTGTTCAGGATTCGCATCATATTGACAACCTTGGCAAATGAATTGTATACAGAGAATAGTTAAAACAGAGTTAGGCTAGCTTAAAGAAAGCTGACTGTCAACCGCTTCAGCCGACCGGACAACAGCAGTTTCAGGAGGGGTACCGTGACCGATATCAAGGCACAAATCAAGGAGTTCCGGATTGGCGAAAAGATCCGTGGACAGCGACAGCAACGTCGTTTGACCCTGCAGGAACTCTCGGAGCTGACCGGCCTTTCAAAGCCGCTGTTGTCACAGATTGAAAACGAGCAGGTCGTGCCCCCGCTTGCCACGCTGCTTAAAATATCCCGTGGCTTGAAGGTTGATATCCACTTTTTCTTTGAAGAAGAGGGGAACCGCCAGAAGCTGGTGCTGACCCGAGGCGATGACCTGCGCCCTGATCTCCAGCGCCAGGCGGTGAATGCAGACAACCGTCCCTATACCTATCACTCCCTTGCCCAAGGGATGCGTCAGAAACATATGGAACCGTTTCTGGTGGAGGTCAAGAATACGGTCTGGGATGACAAGCTCTTTTTCCGCCATGAGGGGGAAGAGGAGTTTCTGTATGTGCTGGAGGGGGAGATTGATCTGCACTACGGAGCTGAAGTCCACCGTGTCAAAAGCGGCGACAGCGTCTACTATGATTCCAGCCAGCCTCACGGGTTGGTGTCGGTGGGGCCGGATCAGGCCCGGATCGTTGCGGTGCTGTACTCCAAATAAACCGGACGGCTGGAGCCGTCAACAGCTGATGGCTCCAGCCGTTGCAGCTTTCTCGGTTACTTCCAGACCATGGTTTCCCCCACCTTCATCTGTCGCATCAGAAATTCCAGGCCATAGCGCCGCAAGGCCTTTTGAAACTGTTCCGGTGTGCCGGTCAGGGCCGGAAAGGTGCCGAAGTGCATCGGCACTGCCATTTTGGGCCGGATCATATCCACGGCCTGGGCAGCCCGCAGCGGTCCCATGGTAAACTTGTCGCCGATGCAGAGCAGCATCAGATCTACCTGTCCTTTCAGTAGAGACATGTCGCTGAACAGGTCGGTGTCGCCGGTGTGATAGATGCGCGGGCCGTTTTTTACCGTAATAAGGAAGCCTCCCGGATGACCGGCATAGACCGGCCCGTTGGGGGTGTCCATGCTGCCGCCATGCACCGCCGGCACAAACAGAACATTCACCTCGCCATCCAGCAGGCTGATCTGCCCGCCAAAACTTCCGGCGGCGGCACGGTCAATCTGCTTTTCCGGAAAGCCCTTGTAGGCTGCCATCGCCTTCTGCAGGTCAAAAGTCGCCACCAGCCTTGCACCGGTCTTTTTCGCAATCTCCACTGAATCACCGATATGGTCGGTATGGCCGTGGGTCAGAAAGATCAGGTCAACGGTCTGCAGCTCTTCCAGATCTTTTTTTGCAGTGGGGTTGGAGGGATTACTGATCCAGGGGTCAACCAGCAGCACCTTGCCGTTGGGGGTCACCACCTTGAAGGCGGCATGGCCGTACCAGGTTATTCGTGCCGGTGCCGCCTGGGCCGCATTGGCAACCAGGGTAAGCAGCGCGAGCAGTATGACAAGCAGGATCATACGTTTCATAGAGATCTCCTTTGCCTACAGTTGAGAGGTGCAGTGCGGACAGCGGACGGCGTCATCATGGACTGCTGATCTGCAGAACGGGCACTCCCGTGCAGGGGGAGCAGGTGCCGGTTCTTCAGCTTTGCGCACCGTGTTGGCAAGCTTGATGATCATGAAGATCACCAGGGCCATGATCAGAAAATCAATGCCGGTGTTGATAAAGATGCCGTAGTTGAGGGTCGGTACCCCGGCCGCCTTTGCCGCAGCCACGGTAGGGTAGCTGCCGCTTCCCAGGGTAATGAACAGGTTACTGAAATCCACTTTGCCCATCACCAGACCTATGACCGGCATGATCAGGTCATTGACTGCCGAGTTGACGATCTTGCCGAAGGCTGCACCGATGATCACACCCACCGCCAGGTCCAGCACATTACCCTTCATGATAAAGGTCTTGAATTCCTGCAGCATAGTTATCCCCTCCGGTCGTTATTCCCGCTCCACGATAAAGGCGGCGTTACAGTCAAACAGAACCCGGTCGCCCGGATA
>CAZOTC010000237.1:0-4474 GCA_964582605.1 uncultured Geobacter sp.
CCATGCGGGTCAGTCGGCCCGGCGGCTACCTGGCTTCAGGCATTACACTGCCCGGTCCGGCTGTTGTTGCCGCCCTGTTGTGCGGGCCGCCTGTCCAGGCAGTGCTTGCCGTTGCCCTGCTGTATCTGATCCGCATTGCTGTTACTACCTGCTTCAGCCGGCGCTATGTCGGCGACAATCTGCTTCCGCAATGGGCCTGGCTGTTGCCGATACGTGATCTGCTGGCATTCGGCACCTGGCTGTTGTCTTTTACAGGAAACCGCGTAATCTGGCGAGGTTGCTCGTTCCTGGTTCAGCCGGATGGAACGCTGAAAAAACTTTAATCCAGCCTCTTTACAATCTTAGTCCTTCCCATTATAGTATTCACTCGACCAAATTCCGGAGCATCAAATCAAGCGTGACAGACTATATTCAGAGCATAGGGCGTTGGGGTATCACCTTGCTGCAGGAGCTGGGGCGGACCGGCCATTTTCTGGCCTATGCCCTGTACTCTCTTGTTCGGCGTCCCGGCAGACCTGTGTTCGTGTTGAAACAGATCCGTTTCATCGGGGCCAAATCGCTGTTCGTTATTGTCCTGACCGCTGCCTTTACCGGCATGGTGCTGGGTCTGCAAGGGTACTATACCCTGACCAAGTTTGGCTCTGAAGGGATGTTGGGGACTGCGGTGGCGCTGTCGCTGATCAGGGAGTTGGGGCCGGTGCTCTCAGCCCTGATGGTCACCGGTCGGGCCGGTTCGGCCATCACGGCTGAAATTGGTATCATGCGGATCAGTGAACAGATCGACGCCCTGGAGACCATGGCATTGGATCCGTACAAATATCTGATCTCACCCAAGTTTATTGCTGCTATGATCTCCATGCCGCTGCTCTGTGCCATTTTTGACGTGGTCGGCATTTATGGTGGCTGGCTGGTGGGGGTCAAGCTGCTGGGGGTCAATCCCGGTGCCTACTTCAGCGAAATGTACAAATCGGTCGAGTGGCGCGATGTCTACTCCGGCTTTGTCAAATCGTTCTCATTCGGTGTCATTATCGCCTGGATCGGCTGCTACAAGGGCTACTATGCAGGCCACGGTGCAGAAGGTGTCTCAAAGGCTACCACTGAGTCGGTGGTGTTGACCTCGGTTCTGATCCTGATCTGGGATTATTTTCTGACCTCAGTACTGTTATGATTGAGCTGCTTAATATCCATAAAAACTTTGGTAGTCAAACGGTCCTGAACGGCCTTAATCTAGTCATACCTGCCGGTAAGATTACTGCCGTTATCGGCCCCAGCGGTGAGGGTAAGAGCGTGATGCTCAAGCATATGATCGGGCTGCTGCAGCCTGATAAGGGGGATGTGCTGGTTGAAGGAAAGAGTATTGTCGGCCTGCGTCGTTCTGAGCTGAACCAGGTCCGTGAAAAGTTTGCCATGGTGTTTCAGAACGCGGCGTTGTTTGATTCCATGACCGTCTATGAGAATGTTGCCTTCCCTCTTGAGGAGAAAACCGGTCTGGACAGAGGTGAGATCAATGACCGGGTTGAGACAGCCTTGCAGGAGGTTGGCCTGAGGAATGTCAACCACAAGTATCCTGATGAGCTGTCCGGCGGTATGAAAAAGCGGGTTGGCCTGGCACGGGCGCTGCTGCTGACACCGGAGATCATCCTGTTTGACGAGCCGACCACCGGCCTTGATCCGGTGATCAGGCGGGCGATTCATCAGCTGATCAGGGAAACGCAAGCCAAATTCGGTTTTACTGCCGTAATAGTTTCTCACGATATCCCTGATATTTTTGAGGTGGCTCACCAGGTGGCCATGCTGTATCGTGGAGAAATCCTGCAGTTCGGCACATCTGATGAGATTCGGGCATCTGAACATCCTGTGGTGCGCCAGTTTATCAGCGGCAGTCTTGACGGCCCGATTAATAGTGGAGTTGCATAAGTCATGAATAGATCAAAACTGGAACTGATCGTCGGCATCTTTATGCTGATCGGCATACTGTGCCTTGGGTACCTTTCCATCAAGCTGGGTAAGATGGAGCTGCTGGGCGGTCATAACTATCGTGTGTCTGCCCGCTTTGACTCGGTTTCAGGCCTCAAGTCAGGGGCACGGGTGGAGTTGGCCGGCGTTGAAATCGGTTCAGTCGAGAGGATCGGCCTGGCAAGCCTGAACGGTGACCAGGCTGAGGTAACCATGAAGATCAGGGATGGCGTCAAGATCACTGATGACGTGATTGCATCGGTGCGCACCAGCGGCATCATCGGCGACAAGTTTATCAAGCTGAAGCCGGGGGGATCCGACAAAATGCTGCAAGACGGAGGCAAGATCCGGGAAACCGAATCGGCTATTGATATTGAAGAGCTGGTCAGTAAATTCATTCACGGAAATGTTGAGTGAGGGGGCAGTAATGAGGAAAGCCGTACAGACGCTCCTGACCGGCATGTTAGCCGTCAGCTTCACAGCAGCTTCTGCCTTTGCCGGGAGTCCCGGTCATACCACGCTGGTGCTCGATCTTGATGAATGCATTCGCACTGCCCTGCAGGCTGCTCCGGAGATTGGTGAGGTGCAGGCCGACCAGGCCCTGACTGCCAGCAAGCTTGAACAGGCCAAGTCATACCGCTATCCGCAGATCAACGTGACCTCGCTTTTCGGTCCGGCACCTTCGGCAAAACTGCAGGATATCAGCCCGGTTATCAACACGAACAAGGCGTTCAGCATCCGTGACCTGACCTGGTTTGCCAGTACAGACCTGCTGGTTACCCAGCCGCTCTGGACCTTTGGCAAGATCAGTGAGAACATGAAGGCTGCCGACCACGGCATTGAGGTGGATAAGGCCAAGTCACGGCAAAAGGGTAATGAAGTCGCGCTTGAGGTCAAAAAGTATTATTACAGCGTCTTGCTGGCCCGGGAGATGCAAAACGTGCTGGCCGAACTGCAGCTGTACATGCTGCAGGGCAAGCAGAAGATTCAGCAGCTTATTGATAACGAATCGGCTTCAGGTGATCCGATGGATCTTTTCAAGATTGACGCCTATGCCGGTGAGATAAACAAATATATGGAAGAGGCCCTGAAGGGTGAGCGTCTGGCACTTGCGGCACTTAAGGCCCGCCTGGTGCTGGGTGACAATGTTGATGTGACGGTTGCTTCTGAACGGCTGGAGGTGCCTCAGGATGCAGTGCCCGAGTTACCCGGCACGCTTGATCAGGCCCGTTTCCAGCGGCCCGAGTTCAGGCAGCTGGCCGAGGGAATGGCTGCCCGAACCGCACTGGTTGAGGCTGCCAGAGCCAATTATTACCCTGATATCTTTCTGGCCGGCATGTTTTCGTGGGCCTATGCCGATAACCGTGACCGGATCAAAAACCCCTATATTGGTGATACCTTCAGGCACACCTATGGTGGTGTAGCGCTGGGATTGAAGTGGAGTCTTGATTTCGGCATCACGTCGGCAAAGGTTGCCGGTGAACAGGCCCAGCTGAATCGACTTTTGAGTACTAAACAGTATGCTGACAGCTATATCCCGCTTCAGGTTCAGAAGGCCTGGCTTGAGATGCAGGAAGCCCGGAAAAACATCGATATTACCAAAAATGCCTATCAAAGCGCCAAGAAGTGGGGGGCTGCCGCCCTTGCGAATTTTGATTTCGGCGTTGGCAATCCCCGTGATGTGTTTGACGCAGTGGGGGTCTACGGCAAGATGAAAGCAGCCTATTATCAGTCAATCTTTGACCTGCAGATGGCAAAGGCCAACCTTGCCTATGCAGTCGGTGAAACACCTCTTTCTGCACAAAAATAACGTATTGTTTTCAGGAGGTTTGATTATGTTGAAACGTTTACTGGTGTTGACAATCGCCTGTCTCCTGACTGCTGCCACGGCCTTTGCTTCGGTTACCGATACCGTCAAAAAGACGGTTGATGAGGTGATCGCCACAGTCAATGACAAGGAATTGAAAAAAAAGGCCAATGAGCAACGGCGGCGTGCAGCCATCAAGAGATCAATCGCGGCAATCTTTGACAGCCAGGAGATGGCCAAGCGCAGCCTTGGCAAGCATTGGAATCAGCGTACACCTGCCGAACGGAAACAGTTCAGCGAGCTGTTTGCCTCCTTGCTTGAGAATTCTTACGCCGGCAAGATTGAATCATACAACAATGAGAAGATTGTCTACACCAAAGAGGTGGTAGATGGTGAGTATGCCGAGGTCAAGTCCAAGATTATCAGTGCTAAACAGGATGAGTATACCCTTGACTACCGCCTGATGAAAAAAGACGCTACCACCTGGGTGGTCTACGATGTGGTGATAGAAGGGGTCAGTCTTGTTTCAAACTACCGCACCCAGTTCAACAAGATCATCTCTACCAACGGCTATCCTGAACTGATCAAGAAACTGCAGGCCAAGAGTAACGAGATCAGGCTCTAGTGTTTTATTTTGTCTTGACACGTCTCAATCCCTATGCTACAGGGACGCAGCAATAAGTTTCGGACGTGACAGCAGTACTCACGAAG
>CAZOTC010000238.1:0-2264 GCA_964582605.1 uncultured Geobacter sp.
TGTCTGAAGGTGGCATCGCTGCCGGGGTACGCCGGATTGAAGGCGCCACCGGATTCAATGCGCTTACCTTTGTCCGCAGACTTGAAGAGGAGCGCCGTAGTGTTGCCGATCTGCTCAAGGCCGATAGCAGCAAGGTTGTTGACCGTGTTGAAAAACTGGTGGAGCGTCAGCGCGAGCTGCAGCGGGAGGTTGAGGCGCTGCAGGGTAAGCTGAATGCTGCCCAATCCGGCGATCTGCTGGCCCAGGTGCAGCAGATTGGCGACACCAGACTGCTGGCGGTGCAGGTGCAGGTGGCCGATGTCAAGGCGCTGCGCGATCTGGCAGATCAGCTGCGCGATAAGCTTGGCTCCGGTGTGCTGGTGCTTGGGGCCGAGCTGGACGGCAAGGCAAATCTCCTTGTGGCAGTAACCAGTGATCTGACCGGACGATTCAAGGCCGGTGAGCTGGTTGGGAAACTGGCACCGATCGTTGGTGGACGCGGCGGTGGCAAGCCGGAGCTGGCCCAGGCCGGCGGCCCGAATCCGGAGAAGCTGGCTGAGGCGTTGGCTGCAGTAGCCGGAATACTGGTGTAGACAGGTCACTGCCATGAAACGACTTGATCGCCTGAAAAGTGCTTTCCTTGCTCAGGTGTCTCATAAACTGAATACACCCCTGACGTCACTTTCTCTAGGCTTTCAGGAACTTGAACGTTATGCGGCCAACCTTTATCCGGGAGACCCGTGCCACCAGCGCCTGAGCTCCATGCGTGAGGATATGGCAAAATTTTCTGCGGTTATTGCCTCACTGCTCAAGATGCAGGAAGTTATGGTAGGTCATGGAGGTTCCCGTATCAGATGTGATTTGTCGGAACTGGTGCATGAAGCTCTTGCGCAGGTCGTCTCAAAAAATGACCAGCAGTCAGTAACACTCGACTTCAATGAGCTGCCGCTGATTTTGGTGGACCATGATCGCTTGCTGTTTGCACTTCAGCAGGTCCTGGACAATGCCTTCAAGTTCAGTAACCCGCAGGGGGTTATTTCCATTTCCTTGGCACAAGAGGACGGCATGGTCAGGATCCGTGTCGAGGATAATGGCTGTGGCATCCGTAAAGAAGAACTACCAAAGATATTCAAGCAGTTTTATCAGGTTGATCCTGATGAAACAGGACAGATTCCAGGTTTTGGTCTGGGGTTGTTCTGTTCCCGTGAGATTATCAGGCAGCACAGTGGGTATCTGACGGTTGACAGTAGCGAGGGAGTGGGTACAGCGGTAACAATTACCCTGCCTTTAAACGGTCAAGCCGGTTCGATCTGTCAGTCTGTAACAAGCCAGGCTGTGGTTGGTAGCTGCTCTCTCTGTGAACTGTTTTCCGACACAATGCTGTTCTTGCCGGTATAACAAGCATGACTGCATATCTGGTCTTGCAGTGACAGCACCTACTAGAGAAGGAGTAATCTTAGAGTGAAGCATCTGATTGAAAAAGCCAATACCCTGATGGAGGCCCTGCCCTATATCAGACGTTTTGCAGGGCGCACCTTTGTGATCAAGTACGGTGGTCACGCCATGTCTGATGAGCGTCTGAAGGAGTCCTTTGCCCTGGATGTGATCATGCTCAAGTCGCTGGGGATCAATGCCGTTATTGTGCATGGCGGCGGCCCCCAGATTAACGAGACCCTCAAGCGGTACGGGATTGTCTCCGAGTTTGTACGCGGCATGCGGGTGACCGACACTGAGACCATGGCAGTGGTGGAGATGGTGCTGGTGGGGCAGGTTAACAAAGAGGTGGTCGGCTACCTGAACCAGCATGGCGGCAAGGCGGTTGGCCTGTGCGGTAAGGATGGTACACTGCTGCTTTCCAAAAAGCTGCTGCAGGAACTGCCGGGTGAGAACGGCGAGGTTGAGCAGGTAGATATCGGCTATGTCGGCGATGTAATCAAGGTGAATACCGACCTGATCAAGACCCTGGAACAGGGGGGCTACCTGCCGGTAATTGCACCGGTGGGTGTCGGTCCGGAAGGGGAGAGCTACAATATCAACGCCGATGTGGTGGCAGGCCGTGTGGCTGCTGCGCTGAACGCGGAGAAGCTGATTCTGCTGACCGATACCCCCGGTGTTCTGGATAAAGATAAGCAGCTTATTCCTAAAATCAAAGTTGCCCAGATACACGGCCTGATTGAAAACGAGTCAATCACCGGCGGCATGATTCCCAAGGTAGTCTGCTGTGCCGAGGCGTTGCGTGACGGTGTCAGAAAGTCGCACATCATTGACGGCAGGATGGAACACTC
>CAZOTC010000238.1:2364-4461 GCA_964582605.1 uncultured Geobacter sp.
CGTTGCGTGACGGTGTCAGAAAGTCGCACATCATTGACGGCAGGATGGAACACTCAGTGCTGCTGGAAATCTTTACTGATGTGGGGATTGGTACGGAAATTACCAACTAACCGCCTGTTCAGCTAAGTAAATGAGGGCTTTTATGAAAAAACTAGCGTTAGCCATCTCCATTATCGTAACACTGCTGATTGCCATCGCTGCAGCCCAGGCCGCAGACCACTGTACCGGCAAGACCCCGGGTACCATCACCTTCTTTGATCGTGAGGTTGATCGTGACAAGCCGCTGCCTCCGGCTGTGCAGTCTCTGGACTTCAGCAAGGAGATGTGGGCGCTGGTTTGTCTGACTGATCCGGTGGGGCCCCAGCCTGACGGTGGCAAGAAGTTCCGTGTGGTGCTGTATGTCAAGCAGACCAAAAGCCTTGACGGCAAGTATTCATCCTATGCCGCCAGTGCCAAACAGGAAGGGGTGTTCCGTCCCGGTCTGTCAAAGCCACGCAAGGATATCATCCTGTTCCTGAATGAGGATTTTGCAACCGGCAAAGGACTGAGCTACAAACTTGATCCGGGTGAGTATGAGTTCCGTCTACAGGCTGCCACTGAAAAAGGAACCGGCAAGCTGGATCTGACCATCGACTGGAAGAACGATGTGGCCTACATCCAGGAACTACGCAAGGCCGGTTATGTGGCTGACGGCAAGATCAAGGTAATCAAGCAGAACTAGAGGGAATCAAGGCATGACCAATCAGCAGTGGGTTGAACGTTCAGATAAAGTGATTATGCGGACCTACGGTCGCTACCCGATCGTGCCGGTCAAGGGTGAAGGCTGTCGGTTGTGGGATGCTGACGGCAAGGAGTACTTGGATTTTCTGGGTGGTGTGGCGGTTAACAATCTGGGGCACTGCCATCCACGGGTGGTCAAGGCGCTTCAGGATCAGGCCGCAACCCTGATCCACTGCTCCAACTACTACCAGATTCCGCAGCAGATCGAACTGGCAGAGCTGCTCTGCAACCACTCCTTTGCGGACAAGGCGTTTTTCTGTAACTCCGGTGCCGAGGCCAATGAGGCAGCGATCAAGCTGGCCCGTAAGTATAGCCGTGAAACCTTTGATAACCCGGAACGGTACGGCATTATCACCGCCGCCGATTCTTTCCACGGCCGTACCATGGCCACAGTTTCAGCCACCGGCCAGGAAAAGGTGCAGCGCTTCTTTGATCCGCTGCTGCATGGCTTCTGCCATGTGCCGTTTAATGATCTGGCAGCGTTATCGGCAGCCATCACTCCCCAGACCTGTGCCATCATGCTTGAGCCGATCCAGGGCGAAGGGGGAATCAACATCCCGTCTCAAGCCTATATGCAGGGGGTGCGGGAGCTGTGTGACCGTCATCAGCTGCTGTTGATTCTGGATGAGGTTCAGGTGGGGATGGGACGGACCGGCAAGCTGTTTGCCCATGAACATTTCGGCATCACCCCGGATATCATGACCCTTGCCAAGGCACTGGCCGGTGGTGCGCCGATCGGCACCATGCTGGCCAAAGATGCAGTGGCAGCCTCCTTTGTGCCCGGCACCCATGGTTCTACCTTTGGCGGTAACCCGCTGGTGACTGCCGCCGGTATTGCCACGGTACGGGCCATCCTTGAGGAGGGCCTGCTGAACCGTGCCGAGGAGATGGGGGAGTACCTGCATGGTGAGCTGGAGGCGCTGGGCGCAAAGTATCCCTTTGTGCAGGAAGTGCGCGGTATCGGGCTTATGATCGGCATGTCACTCTCCATACCTGGCGGAGAGATCGTGAAAAAAGGCCATGAACGTGGGGTTCTGCTGAATGTCACCCATGACACGGTACTGCGCTTTGTACCGCCGCTGACAGTATCCAAGCAGGAAGTCAATCAGATGATTCAGATTCTGGATGGAATTTTCAAGGAGACAGCAGTATGACGAAACACTTTCTGGCCCTGCACGATTTTTCAAAGCAGGAACTGGATGCCATGCTTGCTCTTGCGGCAGAGCTGAAGCAGAAGCAGAAAAGCGGTATCGAGCACCACCTGCTCAAGGGCAAGACTCTGGCCATGATCTTTGAAAAGGCCTCCACCCGTACCCG
>CAZOTC010000239.1:0-4449 GCA_964582605.1 uncultured Geobacter sp.
ATGACCACCAAACACCACACCGGCCGAATCTCCCACCAGAATGACGTCCAGACCCCCGGCATCCAACAGTCGGGCGGTCGGGTAGTCATAGGCGGTCAGCACCGTCACCTTGCGACCTTCCCGCTTCATCAGAAGTAATTCAGGTATGGTGATTTTCTTGCGCATCCAACACCCCGCAATAAAAAACCGCGCACCATTAAGGACGGTGCGCGGCTGTATCTGCCACTCCGGCAACCAAGCCGGATTCAAGGGTTCTTCCGTCCGTCCCGGTTCTTGCGAATCCGGGCGTATGCCGCTACTACGTTTGCGCCTGCAGGATCGGCTCCCGTACGGGTAGCCGTCAAAATTCCGTCTACAGTATCATATCGGAAAGTTTTTACACCAGCTGTTTTTTCAGAACCCGAACATTCCTTTCAGACCATCCATCATGCCCGGCTGTCCCTTCCTGCCGGCAGGGACCTGTTCCTGCTTCTCGCTGTCATCTTCTGCTGCAGGACGACGTTTTGAGGGCTTCCGTGCCCCTTCTTCCCCTTCCACGAGGGGAGACATACCGGTTGACTTGAGCCGCACCTTAACCGACCAGAGCGGATTCCAGGGCTGTTTGGGGTCTTTGGGCCGAGGCGGGTGAATGATATTCAACTCTTCACCGTAGGCGATAAACTGCAACATGGCCCCTTCAGCGTCCTTGAACACCCCGGCCGGGATGGTACAACTGGTACGGCTGACCGGCATCAGCACCTTTTCTTTGAGAAAGCGCTGCACATCAGCGTTGGTAAGGTAGTTCAGCAGCCCCATACCGGTCTCCTGCACCTCGCTTGAGGACCAGAAAATGGTCTCACCGGTCTTCTGATTATGCCCCATGGCGGTTGCAAAATAGGCGGTGGCAGTAGGGATCTGCTGCCACTGGAACGGCCAAGCCCCGTTCTCACGCTTGCTGATCGCACTGAACGACACCGGCGCCATGAAATCACGCTGCTGATCCAGACTGAAACGGATGTCCGGCAGATAGCTGCCTTTCAGCTGATGCTCCCCCACCAGCGACGAATCTCCGGTCACTTCCTTGCGATCGTCATCATTCGGCCACTCCCCGTATGTCCAGCCTTTGCGGGGCATGGGCGGTGTCTGATGGCCGGCGCTCCGTCCGGCAAAGGCCCTGCCAAAATCTGCCGGGGACATATTTTCCGTATCGATCACCTTCGGCTGGCCTTTGGCCACATCCTCAGCGCAGCCCCAGTAGATCAACATACGTGCCTTGGGTTTTTCCTGTTTCTCAGGCTGTTCTCCCCGCTCTTCAGGACGGTACTCGGCCTTTTCCTGTTTCGGGGTTATTAAAGCAAGACTCTCCCCCATCTTCTGGCCGGGAGGAATCAGGTGGTCCGCCCTGGGTGAAGCTACCGTCCGAGGTCCCTCAACCTGCAGCTGCAGACTCCGGCGCGGACCAAACGCAGCGCCACGACCGCCAAACATAGATGCCATGCCTGCCATCTCTTCGGTCATGCCGGGCATGGTCTGGTTGCTGGTTGCCACACTGACCCAGTAGTGCGGATAGGGCGGCTTCGGTTTTTCTGCAGCCAGAGCCAAACTTGAGGCCAACGAAACCAGACCTGCAGCTGCCAACACCCTGTTCATCATCTTCATAGCATAACCTCCCCCAACTCTATTGATGTGTATACCAGCTTTACTGCTTTGAGCGATAACGAATCACAGTGGTATTCTCCAAGGTAATCATACCACCGCACATCATGGCGTCAATCTGCGGCATGACCGCACTGATCTTTTCCTGGCTGTCCACCACCTCAATGATCATCGGCATATCGGTCGACAGGTCCAAAAGCTTCTGGGTATGATAGACCCGGTTGGCCCCGAAGCCACAGACGCCGCGCAGGACGGTTGCCCCGGCAAACCCTTCCTGACGCAGCAGCTCCACCAGCACTTCATAGAGCGGTCGATGACCACAGCGATCAGACTCACCAATAAAGATCCGCATCAACTGCTGTTCACCAATCAGCTTGGACATTTGATCATCTCCTTGTAATAAACGTAACGCAGAGAAAAAAGAGAGGTGCAAAGCCACAGAGAACTTCAAAGTCAAAAGGCGGATTAGCCTCTATTGTTAAAGATCTTCTCTGCGCCTCATGCACCTCTGCGTTAAGGCTTGATGTTCTACCAACTACGCTAACGAACGAACAGTGACGATGCCCAGCCAGGTAAACAGCAGGCAAACCAGAACACTGGCCAGGACATTGGCAGAGGCGGCCAGAAACTGGCCATCTTCCAGCAACCTGAAGGTCTCGTAACTGAAGGTTGAAAAGGTGGTCAATCCCCCCATGAAGCCAACCGTCAGACCGATTCTGAACGTGTCTGAAAGCATGGTGCTGCGTAAGCCAAGCTCCATGATCAGGCCGATGAAGTAGGCGCCGATGATATTGACCACCAGCGTACCGTAGGGAAAGGCCCGCCCCAACAGACCATAGACCCAGCCGGACAGGTAATAGCGGACAAGCCCCCCTCCGGCACAGAATAGAGCGATTGCAGCAGCTGTCTTCATCGCGTAAGCTCTCCTTTGGTAACTATAGCAGTCTTTCAGAGCATGTCATTAGTTTGTACAAGCTCATGCCTCCCATACCCCGCCTGCCACCTTTAAAAAGGCCTCCAGCAGAGCAGTGCAATGGCTGTTGCGTCGTTTCAGCAGAGTCAATGAACGGCCTAAAAACAACGGACTTGCCACTTCAACCAGCCGCCCGTATTCCAGCTCACGATCCACCGCAATCCGAGAAAGACAACTCACACCCAGTCCGGCAGCAACACCGTTTTTAATCGCCTCGGTATGGCCAAACTCCAGCGCAATCCGGTAGCTGATGCCGACCCGTTCCATGGCATCCTCAAATATTTCGCGGGTACCGGACCCTTTTTCCCGCATGATCCAGGGGGCTGCTGCCAACTGATCTGGCGTTGCATGCCGGTCCCGGCCCCAAGGGTGTTCTGCACCGGCCACCACTACCAACTCGTCGTCCCGCCAATGCAGGGCCACCAGGTCGCGGTTATGGCAGGGGCCCTCCACAAAAGCGATATCCAGCTGCCCTGCTGCCAGCATATCCGCCACCTGCTGGGTGTTGCCCACCGTCAGTTGTACGCGGGTCAGGGGATGCTGCCGGGCAAACGCTCCCAGCAATGAGGGCAGCAGGTAGTTGGCAATGGTGGTGCTGCCGCCGACCAGCAGTTCTCCCACCAGCTCCCCGGTATCACCCTGCAACTGCTGTTCAACCCGCTTCATCGCCAGCAGTATTGCACGGGCCTCATGCAGCAGTTGACGGCCGGCATCATTCAGCAGCAAACGGCGACCGGCCCTTTCAAAGAGCGGGACACTACTGAGCTGTTCAAGCTGGGACAGTGCCATGCTGACTGCCGATTGCGTCAGCAACAACTCATATCCGGCCCTGGTAACGCTGCCGGTAGTAGCGATCTTTTCAAAAATTTCCAGTTGTCGGAGTGACAGGGCCATACATAAATCCAGCTGATAAGTTTAATCATTATTATTCATTTTTATTTATATAGCATCACGGTTACAGTAGCAACTATCAATCAGTTGCAAGGAGTACGGCATGCACGACAACAAGGGATTAAAACTACTGTTCTGGCTTTTGCTGCTGGCCTGCTGCGCACCGATGATCACTGCGCCGATAGCATTGACGGCAGGGCTTGTATTCGGCCTGGCGATCGGCAACCCCTGGAAGAATACCATATCCGCCTGGAGCAGACGGTTGCTGCAGGGTTCCGTGGTTGGACTGGGATTCGGCATCAACCTGCCGGTGGTGCTGAAGACCGGTACAGAAGCCTTTATCTACACAATCATCACCATAAGTATGACGATGGTGGCCGGGTATCTCCTGGGCAGACTGTTCAAGACCCCGCAGCGCACCTCGACCCTGATCTCGTTCGGCACCGCGATCTGCGGCGGCAGCGCCATTGCCGCCATGGCGCCGGTGATCAAGGCTGAACCGGAAGAAACCGGTGTTGCTCTGGCAACGGTCTTCACCCTTAATTCCGTTGCCCTGCTTCTCTTCCCCCCGCTGGGGCATCTGCTGAGAATGGATCAGCACCAGTTCGGGCTCTGGTCCGCCCTGGCGATCCATGACACCAGCAGCGTGGTGGGGGCAGCGGCAGCCTACGGCAGCCTTGCCCTGGCCATCGGCACCACCGTCAAACTGACCAGGGCACTCTGGATCATGCCGTCTGCGCTGCTGGCTGCCTGGTTTACCAAATCGGAAGGGAAGGCATCTATACCCTACTTTATCATCGGTTTTATTGGTGCCGCTGCCATTAAAACCGCCCTGCCGCAGCTTGATCAAACCTGGCATCTGTTGAACAGCATAGCCAAACAGAGCCTGGTGGTGACCCTGTTCCTGATCGGTAGCGGCCTGACCCGTGAGGTACTGGCCAAGACCGGCA
>CAZOTC010000240.1:0-4444 GCA_964582605.1 uncultured Geobacter sp.
ATGGGGTATGCGGAGATACTTGCCCAGGAGCTGGAGCAGAACCCGTCCCAGTCCGATTACCTGCAACGGATTCTGGACGGTTGTGCCGGAATCGACCGGATCGTCAGAGGGTTGCTGGAGTATGCCCGCCCCAAACAGGCGGCCAGTGAGCCGGTTGACCTGGCAGGGTTGCTTAAAAACACCGTAGAGCTGTTACAGCATCAGGGGCTGTTGAAGACTGTTGATTGCACGGTTATTGCTGAAAACAATCCGGGGCCGGTTCTGCTTGATCCCCATCAACTGCAACAGGTGCTGATCAATCTGCTGATCAACGCCCATGATGCCATGCCTGACGGTGGTACGTTACAGCTGGTTCTGACACAAGACCCTGCTGCACGGCACCAGATCATACAGGTACGGGATAGCGGTGTCGGTATAGCACCGGAACATCTCGGCAGACTGTTTGACCCGTTCTTTACCACCAAGGACCCCGGGCGTGGAACCGGGCTGGGGCTGGCTATTTCAGCCAGAATCATCGAGAGTTTCGGGGGCAGGATCACGGTGCGGAGTCGCGTAGGGCAGGGCAGCTGCTTTACCGTGATCTTGCCGTCAGCAGAACAGAGGCTGGTATAAACCATGAAACAGGCCCATATTCTGATCATAGACGATGAGGAAAATCTGCGTCACATGCTGTCGGTCATGCTGCGTAAACAGGGCTATCTCACCGACACTGCTGCAGACGGGCAGGAGGCCCTGGCAAAGCTGGCAGGCCATGCCTTTGACTACATCCTCTGCGATATCCGCATGCCGGTTATGGATGGCAGGGAATTCCTGCGACAGGCGATCGGTCGCGGCATTAGCGCACCGATTGTGATGATGACCGCCTACGGCACCGTTGATACTGCGGTGGCCTGCATGCAGGAGGGGGCCTATGATTTCATCTCGAAGCCGTTCAAACGGGACGAGATTGTGATTGTACTTAAAAAGGCCGAAGAGCGTGAGCGGTTGAAAGAGGAAAACCGTATCCTGAGGGCTGAAGTTGCAGAAAAGGATTCGTTTTGCGGTATGGTGGGGCGCAACCCTGCCATGCTGGCACTCTATGACCAGATCAGGCGAGTGGCGGACCTGAAAACCACGGTGCTTATCCAGGGGGAGTCCGGTACCGGCAAGGAACTGGTTGCCCGTGCTCTGCATACCTGCGGGTGCCGTGCAGCCGGGCCGTTTGTGGCGATCAACTGCGGCGCAATACCGGAAAGTTTGCTTGAGGGTGAACTGTTTGGCCATGCAAAAGGCGCTTTTACCGGTGCAGTCGCGGATAAGGCCGGTCTGTTTGAACAAGCCGACGGCGGTACGTTGTTTCTTGATGAAGTAGGAGAAATGCCTCTCTCGCTGCAGGTAAAGCTGCTGCGTGTACTGCAGGAAGGAGAGGTGCGGCGGCTTGGCGCTACACGATCCCGGCATGTTAATGTGCGGGTTGTCTCTGCCACAGCCCGTGATCTGCAGGCTGAACTGCAGGCAGGCCGCTTCAGGGAGGATCTGTTCTTCCGGCTGAATGTGTTCTCATTGCTGGTCCCGCCGTTACGGGAGCGGATCGATGATATCCCGCTGCTGGTACAACAACTGGTCAGGGACTGTGCCGAGCGGATTGGCCGGGTAGCTGCCCCGAGGGTGGCGCCGGAGGTCGTGCGACAGCTGATGGCCCATCTCTGGCCCGGCAACGTCCGCGAGCTTGAAAATGTGATTGAACGCTCTCTGGTACTGTGTGACGGAGACCTCCTGGCTGAAACCTGTCTGCCCGGCTCTTCAGAAATGGCGAGCGGTTTGCCTGTACCTGCTGCGGATGAAAACCTCTCCATCAAACAGGCAGAGCGGACCATGGAGATCGACCTGATCCGTAAGGCCCTGGAACGGACGAAAGGCAACCGGACCCATGCGGCAAAGGCACTTGAAATCAGCCATCGTGCCCTGCTCTACAAATTAAAGGAATATGGTCTGGAATAATCGGGCCAAGACGTTGTATAGTTTGAAGCAGCTTTGTGTGATGTAATAAAATTGAACGAGGAGATGAGGCTATGTTTAAGATTCTGGCTGTTGTTACCACAGTTCTGCTGCTTTCTCTGGGAAATGCGGTCGCCATGCCTGCTGCAAAAGACGGCTGCGGTACCCAGGAATGCTCAAAATGCCATTCACTTACCCCTAAAGAAGCCGGCGAACTACTTGGTTTTGCCGGGGTTACGGTAAAATCGGTCAAACCGGCGCCCTCCCACGGGTTGCATGAGGTGTTCTTTGAGAAAAATGGCGGCGTTGGCATCATCTTTATTGACTACGGCAAGAAGCACCTGATTCAGGGTCAGATTATCGACTTGAAAACCAAGGATGTGGTTATTGCCCATGAAAAAGAGCTTCCCAAACCAAAACAGTTCACCGGCGTAGACCCGAAGCTGATCCCTGCCCAGTACGCCGTGGTGATGGGCAACCCCAAGGCAGCAAAAAAACTGTATGTCTTTACCGACCCCGACTGCCCTTATTGTCGTCAACTGCACCCGGTCTTGCAGCAGCTGGTCAAGCAGATGCCTGATCTCGCTATCAACGTCATGCTGTATCCGCTGCGCCAGCTGCATCCCCAGGCATACGACAAATCACGGGTGGTGATCGCAAGCAAAAAGGCTGATCTGCTTGACAAGGCCTTTGATGGTAAAGACCTGCCCAAGCCAAAGGGAGATGAAGGCAAGGCTGCCGTTGATGCCATTATAAAATTTGCCGGAGAACAGGGCATAAACGGAACCCCGATGATTTTGCTCAATGACGGCAAGGTCTATCAGGGACCCCGTACTGCTGAGGCCATGAAAAAGGCGCTGGAGGGGAAGTAGCAGAGCCGGGGAGGACACATCATGGTACTTCCACAGACAAAACAGGATGATCACCTTACCTACGCAGATTATCTGACCTGGGATGACGACCAGCGTTGGGAACTGATTGACGGACAGGCCTACTGCATGACCCCGGCTCCCAACCGGCGTCATCAGGCCTGGCTTGGTGAGCTGTATCGTCAATTTTCCAATTATCTGCTGGATAAACCATGTCAGGTGTACCTTGCCCCCTTTGATGTCCGTTTCGCGGATTCATCTGAAGCTGGTGATGATGAGATCGATACGGTTGTACAGCCTGATATCGTGGTGGTCTGCGACCAGAGCAAGCTGGATGACCGGGGTGCCAAAGGTGCCCCGGATCTGGTGGTGGAGATCCTTTCTCCCAGTACCTCCAAACGTGATATCACCATCAAGTTTGAACTGTACCAGCGCCACGGTGTCAAGGAATACTGGTTGCTCTATCCCAATGAAAAACTACTGCAGCTCTTCCGGATGGGGGATGATGGCCGGTATGGCTCACCCCAGGCCTTCGGTCCTGAAGACTGCGTGCAGGTGCCGTTGCTGGGAGATCTGGAGATTGATCTTTCAAAGGTGCTGAGGGAGTAGCCAGGCAGTATCTGGTTTATAACGGATTTTCTGCTTGTACCGATGACAATTCTGATTATCCCAAAAGCCTTAGCTCTTACCTTTTTGCATACCCGTTGTCTGTTTTACTCTGAACTATTCTGAAAAAAATGCATGGCTGCTTCCTGTTGTTTTGAAAAATGACTTTATTTATAAATGGTTATTTGAGAGGCATGGTTTGTGCTTTATATATTATCAAATAAACTTTGTAAACGTGATGGTTGGTTGACAAATTGACAGCGTCCCCTAAGGTTCCCATTATTGCTATTATTGCTGCACATTCAGGGAGAATTCATATGTTTAACTTCGGTTTTCTCAAATCAATTGTTTTGCTAATAATGATCTTATCTTTGGCATGGCCTGCTATGGCTACCCGTAAGGAAGGAGTAAACGGAAGAGTTGAAACTGTCAATTCTGATCACATAACAGTCGCAGGTAAGACATACAGGTTTGGAAAACAGTTAAGGGTAATTATTGTAACATTTAGTGGCATACATCGTTCTGAAAAAGAAGGCAATAAATACGATATCCGTGTAGGAGACAAGGTGTACTCTGTCGTTATGTATGATGAAATGACTGATATTTATCTGGAGAGGTACTAAGTCATGAAAAAGCTCATTAAGTTTTTTGGGGTAATGGCTGTAGGGACTTTATGGCTTCAGTTTGCCAGTGTTTTGAATGTTGATGCTGCTGCTGATATGAACCAATACTGTAATGTTCCGCCGTTTGTAGCACAAACAGTCCCTCCCTTGGTATTACTTACAACCGGGAGGGATCACAAGCTCTACTACGAAGCGTTTAATGATGCCATGGATCTTGATGAAGACGGACGTGTTGATGTCGGTTACCGTCATAATATAGATTATTACGGTTATTACGATGTTAACAAGTGCTACACATATAACAATACAACCGGTCTTTTTTCACCTGCAGCAACAACAACAGATAAGTTTTGTACATCTAATCAATGG
>CAZOTC010000241.1:0-4436 GCA_964582605.1 uncultured Geobacter sp.
CTATTGTTATTGTCAACGCTATTTTTAAAAAATCTCAAAAAATCTTCCTGCACCCAGTTTGTGAATCTTCATCAGGTTTGTTGAACCTCGTGCCTCTATCGGTGTTCCCATAATAATAACAACAATATCACCCTTACGAAGTCCAGCTGACAGCAGCGATTGTTCAGCCAGTGTTATCTGCTGCTCCATACTTTCGAGCATAGCAATCGGTCTGGTACGGACTCCCCAGTAGATTGCAAGTTTTCGCTGAATCTCTATCGCGCTTGTAAACGCAACAATTGGAAGCGGCGGTCGAAATCGCGAAATTAGTGCTGCAGTGCTTCCTGACTGAGTAAACACGGCAATGGCTTTTGCCTTAAGGCAGGTGGCGGCCCGACAGGCGGCTTCTCCAACCGCCTGGGCAATACTCGGTGTTACCAGCACCGGCGCATTCGCTTTACTACCATATCCGGCATTTTCAACATCAAGAGCAATTCTGGCCATAGTTTCTACAGCAGCAACCGGATGACTTCCCGATGCTGTTTCACCTGAAAGCATAACCGCATCGGTCCCATCAATAATAGCATTGGCAACATCTGAGGTTTCTGCACGGGTTGGCCGCGGATTGGTGATCATGGATTCAAGCATCTGTGTCGCTGTAATAACCGGCTTACCCGCCTGATTACAGGCTTGAATAATCTTTTTCTGGATTAACGGTACTTTTTCCGCCTGCATTTCAACCCCAAGATCTCCTCTGGCCACCATAACGGCATCGGTAACTTTAAGAATTTTATTAAAGTTACGCAGTGCTTCAGGCTTTTCGATCTTGGCAACCACCGGTATATGTTTACCGGCACTATAGATAATCCGCTTAAGCTGCTCTACATCATCAGGGGTTCGCACAAAGGAAAGTGCAATGTAATCAACATCTACCCAGAGACAAAAATCAAGATCAGCAAGATCTTTTTCTGTCAGCGAGGGAGCAGAAACCTTTACTCCCGGTAGGTTTATTCCTTTATTATTCTTGAGCAGACCACCATTTAATACCAGGCAGCGAACTTCTTCTCCTTCAATTGCCAGCACCTTCAGTTCAAGCAGGCCGTCATCCAGCAGAATCCTGGCGCCAAGCGTCACGTCGCGGGGCAACTCGGTGTAGATGGTCGGTATCAAACCATCAGCGCCCAAGACGTCAGCGGTGGTAATCACCACCTCCTGTCCCTTTTGCAGCAGCATACCATCGCCAGCCATTTTACCGGTACGAATCTTGGGACCTTGCAAATCAGCCAATATACCGACCTCTTTACCTGACTTGTTTGACACAGCCCGGATCCGGTTGATCAGCTCAGCTTTATCATCAAGGGATCCGTGGGAAAAATTAAGCCTGAACAGATCCACACCGGCCTGCAACAGCCGCTCAATCATCTCAGGGGAGCTACTGGAAGGCCCTAGGGTTGCTACTATTTTGGTTCTACGGCGTTCTCTATGCATATGGACTTTATCTCCTAAGCGTGAATTGCCTCTTTGTGTATACCCAGTGCAGCTTCTTTCAATGCCTCACTCAAGGTAGGGTGGGCATGAATCTGAGCACCAAGGGAACGTGCCGTTCCCGAAAGCCTCATGGCTGTTACAGCCTCGGCAATCAGGTCGGAAGCCCGGGGCCCAATAATGTGTATCCCCAGCAACCGGTCGCTTTCGGCATGAGCAAGCACCTTAACAAAACCTTCGGTCTCATCCATGGCCCGCGCCCGACCATTTCCCATGAAATTAAACTTGCCGGACTTATACGGAACAGCAGCTTCCCTAAGTTGCTCCTCGGTTTTACCCACTGAAGCCCCTTCCGGCCACGTATAAACGACACCAGGCAAATAGTCATACTCCACTGCCGGGGTCTTGCCATGCATCCGCTCTATACAGACAACAGCTTCCTCCGAAGCCTTATGGGCCAACATCGGACCAGGGATCAGATCGCCAATGGCATAGATTCCGGCAACCGACGTCTTATAGTCTGCATCCACCTGCACTCTTCCTGTCTGGTCACAGGCAATTCCCAGTTCAGCAACCCCCAGGCCGGCAAGTAACGGTCTGCGACCGACGGCAACCAGCAGGCAGTCACAATCCACCTCACTGCTTTCACCACCAGAGCTGTACTGGATCATAGCCTTGTTCCCCAAACGGCGTAGCCCGATCACCCTGGTATTCAGGCGGAACTCAACACCCTGCTTCTTCAGGGTTCGTTGCAGATAGTCTGCCACCTGCCGATCACTGGAAGGCACAATACCAGGCAGTGCCTCCATAACGGTTACCCGTGCCCCCAGTCTGCGCCAGACCGATCCCAATTCCAGGCCGATATAGCCACCACCTGCCACCACCAGATGGTCCGGTACACGCTCGAAGGCAAGGGCTTCACGGGCAGAGACCACAAACTCACCATCAAACGGAATAGTGGACAACGGAATCGGTTCACTACCGGTGGCCAGTAACACCCTGGCAGCCCTTAACAGCTGCGGTGCCTCAACCGGTTGCTGGTCACCATTGGGAAAGCTCAACTGAAAGACCTGTTCCACCGCCACCTGTTGAAGGCCTGCTGCATCAGCTCCTTTCAGACTGGCTGACCCGATTACCAACGTAATCTTATGCTTTTTGAAGAGATAGGCCACACCATCAGTCAGTTTCTTTACCACCTCGTCTTTACGGGCAAGCATTGCCGCAAGATCAAGACGAGGTGGATCAATCATTATTCCATGCAGTGCAAACCTCTCCCGCGCCAAGGCAAAAAGTTCACTGGAATCAAGCAGTGCCTTGCTGGGAATACATCCCTCATTCAGACAGACACCGCCCAAGGTGGCCCGCTTTTCTACAACCGCCACCTTCATCCCCAATTGACTGGCTCGAATCGCCGCCGTATACCCGCCAGGACCGGCGCCGATCACAATCAGATCATACTGTTCAGACATATCCTCCCCCTACTTCGGCCTGGTCTGCACAAACAGGCTATCCTCATAGAGCAGTACCCCCTGCTGACCAGCTACCCCTTTATAATAATCTACCAGGTCAAAACCGTTAATGCTTTTTTGTCCTGCCAGTTCCTGCTGAAGCAAATCGCGCCGCACCAGGGTACGGGTACCATCGCTAAAACTTCTGGCTGGTATCTTGCCAGAGATTATTGGTATTGCCAAAGGGCGCTCACTGGCAAACAGTTTAACGACATCAGTCCCAAAGGGTGGTTCAACCATAATTTCCCAATTATCCCATTCACTTGGCACCGTATGAATCCGGCCTGGCTGTAACGGAACCTGCTTCTGTCCAGGGCCCGGATAGAGCTGACTCACCTCATTTTTTGCGTTGATCCCATACAGATACACATACAGCGGCTTTGCTACCTGCATCAGAAACTGAACCTTTTCACCCGCCCGGTAGACCTGAAAGCGATCCCCCTTGGTAGTATGCAACTTGACCATCTGCTGATTGACCTGACCAGCCACATCCGCAACCGAGGCAAGGCTGTCTGCAGTCTGGTTGACCGTACTATAGGGGATCATGGATCGCTCGAAGGTCTCATCAGCACTTCCGATCAGGCCACCCTTGAGGTTTTTGAGCGTCATGGCCACCGTTACATGACCGGCCCCCTCCAAATAGTAGCCCTCCAACACCGCATCGGCGCCACTGAACAACGCTGCGCTCGTCTCCAGATTCTGCACCTCCTTAGCCTTAGTCACCAATCCACGGGTGTTGGAAAGCGAGCGGGTTACCGGCTGTTCCTCAAGCACCTCAAACTGCTGACCGTTGACCAGCATGCTGCGAACCCTGGCGGTCACATATTCTGAGAACTCGGAGGCGTAGCGTGCTTTCCGTTCTACCACCGGGTTGATAAACACCTTCAGGCCGTTTTTGGTACCGCTGGTTTTCTGCACCAAACGCTTCAGTTTGCTGTCCAGTGACTCACTGAAACTTTCCTTGGGCAGTGCGCTCAGAGGCAGGGCGGCGGACAGGGCCTTACAGTTGCTGCTGTCCTTCGCAGGGCAGTATTTCACAAACACTCGCAGCCTGCCCCCGTCCCGCTGATAGCTGGCCCCAACCACCTGATCAGCCTGTTCCATGAAGTCACTGAAGCTAAAACCGGCTGCCGAGAGGGAGCTTTCAAGCTCGTTGACCAGAAAAGCTGAAAGGTTTGCTGTCTCGCCGGTCACCGCATCCTTTACATTTGCCTTGTCAAGGTACAGCTTCTTACCGGCACCGGCCTTTTCCTTCATCTCTGCTGCCACACCAGCAGCCAGCTCCTTCAGCGAGGCTGGCTCGGAAGACCAGAAGGCATGGGAGGGCAGCGCCTCACCCAGCATCACCACAACAAAAACCAGCAATACCCTGATCATTACGTGCTCCCTCCTTTACAGTCTGATTATTTAATCCCGATCGAAAAATCAGAACCGATCAGAGTTTTCTGCGGAATCTGCTCGTAA
>CAZOTC010000242.1:0-4409 GCA_964582605.1 uncultured Geobacter sp.
CCATCCTGACAATTTGGGACAGTAATGTCTCCTCGCCGATCCGGGTCGCCTTGACGAGCAGCCTGCCGTTTTTATTGATGGTGGCTCCGGTGACCCGATCGCCAGGCTGCTTGGCAACCGGCAGCGACTCGCCGGTGACCATGGCCTCATCAACACTGGATGCACCTTCAACCACCTCACCATCCACCGGAATGGTCTCTCCCGGACGGACCGCCACCAGATCGCCTACCCGCAGTACCGAGGCAGGCACCTCTTTTTCACCCTGGGGAGTCACCAGACGGGCCTTGTCTGCCTGCAGATGCAACAGTTTTTTCAGGGCTTCACCGGCCTTGCCCCGGGCCCGTGCCTCAAGGTATTTACCCAGCCTGATAAAGGTGATCAGCCAGGCAGAGGTCTCAAAGAACACCTCCCGGCTCTCTCCCAGCAGGCCAAAGAAGGCCAGCAGCGAGTAGCCCCAGGCCGCTGTGGTACCCAACGCCACCAGCACATCCATATTGGTACTTTTGCTCCTGAGGGCAGACCAGGCGCCACGGTAAAACGCCAGACCGGCACTGAACTGGACAATGGTGGCCAGGATCAGGTTAAGCCAGCCGATGCTGCGCTGATGATGCATGCTCATGGTGAGCATGATCGGCAGCGAGAGCAGCAGCGCGAACAGGAACCAGTTGCGCTGACCGGTCAGCTCTGCCTGTTCCGCCTCTTCCCCCGCTTCAGGCTCCAGCGGCGTATAGCCGGCATCCAGCACGATCCTGAAGATCGCTCCCTTGTCCAGCCGGGCAGGATCAAAACGGACAAAACCGTTTGCAGCCACCAGATTGACCACGGCAGTGCTGATCGCCGGGTGTTCCAGCAGCGTCTTTTCCAGCCGGGTCACACAGTTGGCGCAGTGCAGCCCACTGACACCAAAGGTCAGCTCCCCCGGCGGTTCCGGTCTGACCACGCCATAGCCCAGTGACTGGACTTTTTCCGTAATGGTGTCAGCACTGATCCTGGTTTCATCAAATGAAGCGGTCAGCTGGGCAACGGCAAAGTTGACCGCAGCAGACTGTACGCCGGGCAGGGCGCTGATCTCGCGTTCCACCCGTGCGGCACAGTTGACACAGGACATGCCGGTAATTTGAAGCGATAGCGTCGTCACGGTTACTGTACTGCGTTCAGGGAGGTGCTTATGGAGAGCAGGTTGTTCTGTTCCAGCCATGACTTGACCCGATCGCTCAAGAAGGTATCCCGCAGATCAGCGAGCTGTTGCTCTTCTTCAGGAAAAAAGGAGAGGATATCCGCAGGGCTGGCGTAAGGTGGCCTGCCTGACAAGGCATGTTTCAAGAGGTGCGTAAGTTCACTGTTCGTCTGATTTTCAAGAAATCCGTTGAGCAGCTTACGTTCGGCAGAGGTGTCAAGACCGGGAATTTCAAGAAAACGCTCCTGGTGCCGCTCCATCTGTTCCCAGAAGGCATCTTCCATATCCATACCGACAAAGAAGATCTCTCCGGTCATCCGGTCAAAAAAATAGACCCTGTCCTGCTCCATATTTGAAAAAGCCCGCAGCAGGTCGTCCCAGGCTATGGCAACACTATGTAACATACAGATGACTCCTGATTTATTCTATCTGTTGACAGCAACGGCTACTCACGGCAGTATCGGCTGCATCATGCGTACACTCTTTCTTGCCGATGCCCATCTCCACCACCCCGAAGACCGCAACTACCGGTTGCTGCTCAGCTTCATCCGGTCGCTGCAGGGCACCACGGAAACACTCTGCATACTGGGTGATCTGTTTGATTTCAGGGTCGGCCTGCCTGCCCTTGACTTTCCGGAACAGGAACCGCTGCTGCAGGCACTTGAACAGCTGCATGCCGCCGGAACCCGCCTGATCTGGCTGGAAGGAAACCACGACTTTCACCTGGGACCGGAGCTTGCTGCGCGGCTAGGGGCAGAAATTCATACCGGCCCGGTGCTGCTCACGCTGCAGGGCAAACAGGTCTACCTCTGCCACGGCGATCTGATCAACCGGGACGACTGGCGCTACCGACTGCTGCATCGTACCTTGCGCCATCCGCTGACGGTCCGGATCGGCCGCAGCCTTCCTCCTGCGGTGGTACAGGGATTGCGCAGCAGGTTGCAACGCTCAAGCAAGGGACGCTACACCCACGACCAAAGACGCTGGGATTACACGGCAAAGATCCACGCTTTTGCTGATTCTATCCGTGTCCGGGGGGCCGATGCCCTGGTGATGGGACATTTTCATCTGCCGTTCATGGACCGGCAGGAAGGCTTCACCCTGGTTTCACTGGGGGACTGGATCTCTCACTTCTCCTATGCGGAAATGGTCGAGGGTCGGTTTCAGCTGCTTACCTACCCTGCCTGAAAAATTCGGCCAGTGCCTGTTCCCCCAGGTTAGACGCCTTGATCTTCCATTTATCACCGTTGATGACCAGTGCAACCAGTGCGATGCGAGGTTTGTCTGCCGGGGCATAGGCAGCAAACCAGGAGTAATGCCCCTTGGGGTTGTCTCCGTCGATAGAGCCGGTCTTGGCGGCAATCTTCATCTCACTCAGCAGTCTGCGCCCTTCATGGCTGCGAAAAGCCTTGCGGGAAGTGCCGCTGGTTACCGTTGTCAGCAGCATGCGGGTCAGGCTGTCTGCGGTTTCCGGGCTCATGACCCGTTCCAGTTCCCGGGTAGCAGGCACCTTCAGCTGCCGACCCTCCAGAACCGCCTGATCAACCAGACGCGGCACCATCAGACTGCCCCTGTTGGCAATGGCAGCAGTAATGGCTGCGGCATGGATAGGAGAAATCCTGAGATCATGATCAAGTCCGCATCCCTGCAGGCGCAGATCGTTGACGGTCTCTGCAGGCGGAGCCGGGCTTGGTGCCGCAGGAACGCCCGGCAGCAGCAGAGGCCGGTTGAAACCAAAGCGAGTGCAGGCCTGCTGTAACGACTGCTTACCCAGCAAGTCACTGGCAATCAGACCGTAGACCGGGTTGACCGACTTTCCCATCGCCTCGATCATATCCATCCGGTGGTTACGCCCCCTGGGGCTCGGATCCCAGTTTTTGGGGGTTTCTGAAACCAGACGCCCCCTGAACTCCAGGACGGTATCGGGGCTGATCTTGCGTTTTTCAAGGGCAGCTGCTGCCGTAACCATTTTAAAGAGCGATGCCATGGGGTAGACCTGATAGGCGGCCTGCTGCGACCAGTTCGGGTCTAACGTTGAATAACCGGCAAGCGAAAGAACCCTGCCGGTTGAGGGCTCAACCGCAACAAAAACCGCATAGGGGGGCCGGGTCTGCTCAAGATACCCTAAAACCCGCTGCTGCAGGTCAGGGTTGATGGAAAGACTAAGCGTCGTACCGTCAGAAGCAGTTGCCGACAGCAGCTCTCCACTGGTAACCGCTGAAGGAAGCAGATCACTTGCAACAGCAAAAAGATCATCCCCCAATGATAATGGCCGGGGTTTAGCTTCTGCTGGGGACTGATGATGACGCGACTCCTGCCAGGTAGAAACCGCCTGGGCGGCCTTCCGTACCAGCAGGATGGTTGTCGGGATGACCACCAGAGCGAGGGCGACGCAGAGGACAATCCCTTTCCAGTGACGCTGCAGAAGATTCTTTCGGGGCCGGTTCAGATATTTCAGATCACGCATCGGAAAACTATAGGACAACTGAAGGGGTGGTGTCAATCGGCGTCAGGCCAGAAACGGCGCTTTAGTTCATCCAGCAGCGGTGTAAGGGACTTCCGGTCAAGAGCGGAAATACTGATGGCATCATGGCGGCGGCGGGCCTGGGCAATGCGCAGAAAGGCTATCGTGTCCTTGCGTTTCAACCCATCCAGCCGGTCAGTCTTGTTGAAGACCACCAGTTCCGGTTTATCCGCCAACCCCAGTTCGCCGAGGATGGTCCGCACTTGACTGATCTGATCTTCAAAACGCGGATTGGAGGCATCCACCAGATGCAGCAGTAGGTCCGCATCCTGCAGTTCTTCCAGCGTGGCCTTGAAGGCCCCCATCAGCGACACCGGCAGGCTGCGGATGAAACCAACGGTGTCGGTGATGATCACCTCACGATCACGGGGCAGGCGCAGACGCCGGCTTGAGGTGTCCAGGGTGGCAAACAGCAGGTTTTCGGTAAAGATCTCACTCTGGGTCAGGGCGTTCAGCAGGGTTGATTTACCGGCATTGGTATAGCCGACAATCGAGATGATCGGCACCCCGGCCTTGACCCGCCTGCTGCGGCGCTGCTGGCGGTCACGGGAAAGCTCCTGCAGTTCCCTCTCAAGGGCCGTGATCCGGTCCCGGATACGGCGACGATCGATCTCGAGCTTGGTTTCCCCCGGTCCCCGGCCGCCGATCCCCCCCATCAGGCGCGACATCTGCACCCCGCGCCCGGTCAGGCGCGGCAGCAGGTACTTC